>DASYSN010000050.1:0-7283 GCA_036003305.1 Thermoanaerobaculia bacterium | reverse complement strand
CGCGACGCGCTTCATGCGAGACGGCGAACGAGCTTCTGGAACTGCGGGAGGAGCGCCGCGCCGAGGGCAACCTTGATCATGTCGGCGACGACGAAGGGCAGGATGCCCATCGCCATGGCGGCGCGCGGGCCGGAGAGCATCGCCAGCCACGCGAAGCCGCCGGCGTAGATGACCGCGAGCGCCGCGAGCATGCCGGCGACCGCGCGGAGCGTCGTCGAGCCCCAGCCGCGCTCCGAGAACCATCCGGCGACGAACGCGGCGAACGGATACGACCAGAGATAGCCGGCCGTCGCGGAGACGAGCCAGAAAGCGCCGCCGTGGCCCTGCGCGAAGAACGGCAGGCCGCTCGCGCCTTCGAAGAGATAGAGCGCCGCCGCGGCGGCACCGCGGCGCGAGCCGAGCGTCACGCCGACCAGCAGCACGGCGAGCGGCTGCATCGTCAGCGGCACCGGCGAGAACGGGATCGGAATGGCGATCTGCGCGGCAAGGGCGATCAACAGGCTCGCGCCGATGATCGTCAGGAGATTCACCTCCACGCGGTCGAGCATCAGCCGCGTGCGAAGCACTGCCGGAATCGTCATTTCATTCGTTTGCATCTTTTCTCTCTCCCAACACCAGAATCGCCGGCAGCAGCGAGACCGCCGCAAGGCCGCTCAGGCCGATCCCGAAAGTCGAAGCATACCCAATCGATCGGAGGCCGGGATAGTGCGAGATCGCGAAGGAACCGTACCCGACGATAGCGGTCAACGCGGCCATCACGATCGCCTTGCCGGTCTCGTGCGCGGCGCGCGGGAAGTTGGCCGGGTCTTCCCGGTAGCGCTGCAGCATGTAAACCGCGTAGTCCGTCGCCACGCCGATGATCATCAGGCCGACGAAGATGTTCATGAAGTTGAACTCGAGATCGAACAGCGCCATCAGCCCGAGCATCCCCGCCGCGCCGGCGACGAACGGCACGAAGGTCAGCAGCGTCATCTTGATCGTGCGGAAGCTGAGGAACATCAGCAGCGCCACGGCGATGAAGCCGATGAGCGTGGAGCGCTTCGCGTCGGCCATCACGATGCGGCGGAGCGTCTGGCTGACGAGATTCACGCCGGTCAGCACATCGCCCGGGTGCCGGTCGGCGACCGCGAGCAGCTTCGGCGGCACTTCGCGCGGCCACTTGCCGTTCACGGGATAGACGTAAATGACTGACATCCAATCACCGCCGACCGGCTTCACGAACCGCGCGGCGAGCTTCATGATCTCGGTGTTGTTGATGTTCGCGAGCGACACCGGCTGTTCCGGCGAGAGCGCCTGCGCGAACAACCGCATCGAGTTCTCGAACGGCTCCGGCCGGAAGCCGTTCGCCACCAGCTCCGCGTTGAACGTCTTCTGAATGCGCGCGACGTTGAAGCGATCGGCGCGGCCTCGTTGCAGTTCCGCGATGACCGCAAGCTGCTGCTCGCGCGGCGGCAGGAACGTCGAGATCGAGTTGAATGACGCGATGGTGTGATCGGCGACGAGCGGCTGCAGGTCGTGCGACGCGGCGTAGGTCTTGTCCATCGCCTCGTCGACCGTCTTTCCATGGACGACGTACATCATCGCGTCGAATGACTGCCCGAACTTCTTCGTGATCGCCGCCTGCGTGACCACGCCTTCGTTCCCCTTCGCGCGGAGGTCCTGGATGTTGTCGCTGAAGCGGAGGCGGAACGACAGCGCGACGCAGAGGACGATGAAGCCGCACCAGATCGCGACCGTGATCCCCGGCCGCCGGATCGACCGGTCGATGATCTTCCCCGCGCCGAACGAATGGAGGTACAGCTTCGGCGCGCGCTTGGTTGAATGCTCGCCGAGGACGATCAGCGACGGGAGCAGGAACATGACGGCGAGGAGGAACAGCAGGATGCCGACGCCGGTGAGGAAGCCGAGCTGCGTCATCCCGCGGAAATCGGTCGCCAGGAACGCGAAGAACGTGGCGGCGGTCGTGATGGCGGCGATCAGGACGCCCGGAAGCGTCGTTCGAACCGTGACGATGATGCCGTGCGGCATCGTTGCGCCGCGGTTCCGCTCGTCGACGTAACGGCCGTACAAGACCGTGATGAAGTCGATGCCGAGGCCCGCCAGCAGCGCCGCGAATCCCGCGCTGAGCGACGAGAGCGTTCCGTACGTAAGCCCGGCCATGCCGAACGTCAGGAGCAGGCCGAGAACCATCGGAAGGCCGGCGTAGCCGATCGAAGCGGCACGCCGGAAGGCGTAGAGGAAGAGCGCGAGGACCCCGATCACCGATCCGATGATGTTGATGATCACGTCCTGCTGGATCAGGTTCGCGTCGCTGACGGCGATCTGATAGCCGCCGGTGTGCGCGATCTTCGGCAGCGGCGTCCCCGGCGCGGCGTTCTTGTGAAAATCGGCCAGCGCCTTCGCCTCGATCAGCGCGCCGTCGGCGATGAGCTGCCGTCCGTAGTTGACGTCCTGCGCCGGCTTCTTCGGCTTCACGAGGATCAGCAGCGTGGTGTGGTCGGACGAGAGGTAGTAGCCGCTGGAGGTGTCGAGGTTGAATCCGCCGCCACTGCTCTGGAACTTCTTGATGAAGATCGGCGCGAGGTTGAACGGGTCGTACTGTACGAGCTGCTTCAGCGCGAACGCCTGCGGCGTCTGGAGGAGTGTGCGGTCGCGCACCACCGCGTCGTGGATGCCCTTGTCGGACAACTGTTCCGCGACCTGCGTCAGCTCCTGCGGCGTCAGGAAGAGCAGCGCGCGCGGGAGGACGACGTCGACGAAGTCCATCGGATTCGGGACGCGGTAGCTGACGTCCTCGATCCCCGCGCTCTTCCGATACCCTTCCGCGATGTCGGTGATGACCGAGTCGTAGTCGTGCGGGTCGCGGCCGGGCGGGATCTGCACGACGACGATGTGGTAGTCGATCGTGCCGAGGTCGCGGAGCGTTTTGCGAAACTCGTTGACTTGTTTGTTGTTTTGCGGGATGAGGTTGAGGAGATCGGGATCGAACGACAGCCGCGACGCAGCCGCGATCGCCAGAACCCCGAGGACGAGCGATGCAATGGCGATCTGTTTGCTGTGGCGCAGAACCAGGGATGAGAGAGCGTCGAGAGCGCGGTCGATCACACGTTTCATGAAGGGGTTGCGTCGATAGCATGTGCCGTAAGTCGAGTCAAGGAATTCGTCTCGCGATCGCGATTCTCGTCACGCTCGCTGCATGCCAGCGGCGAGAGGCGCTGACCGCGCAGAAGGCCGCCGAGATCATCCGCGGCTACCAGTTCGCGAAAGAGCCGATCTACGCCGAGGTGCCGCAACGCGTCTGGTGGAACGCGAAGTCCCCTGAGGACGACTACGACGTCAAGGCGCTGCAGACGCTCCGCAATCTCGAGCGCGCCGGCTTCGTGACGGTCATCGAGCTCCACGACGGCGACACGACTGCGTACACCGCCAAGGTCACTCCGAAAGGCTTCCCCATCCTCGGCATCGCCCCAAGCGCCCGCGGCCCCTGCTTCCGCGCGACGATTTGCTACAAAAAATACGATGGCCTGCGCAACTTCGAGCGCCACCCGACCGACCCCACCATCGGCCACGCCGAGCTCGTCTGGCACTACGAGAACCCGACGCCGTTCTATCCGCTGTTCGAAACGAAGATCAACAAACCGCTGGATAAGCCGTTCGCGTCGTATATCTCGTTTTATTACAAAGACTTCCAGTGGCGGTTCGATGTCACGGTGCGGAAGACGGAGGAACTGTAGCGCTTCGTAGCGCTACCCCCTCAGTTCGGCACCTTCTCCCCCGTCACCGGGGGAGAAGGGTATTGAGTTGACAGATCTCGCGACGCCTTCCGCTCGAGTATCCTTCTCCCCCGCTTTTTGGGGGAGAAGGTGCCGAAGGCGGATGAGGGGGAGGCGCTACGAAGCCCTAATCCCGCCTCATACGCCAAACCCCGTTCTCATCGGCGATGATCGCCTCGCTGGCTTCGGTTGGGAAGAAGCCGGTCTCGATGACGCCGGCGTGGCTGCGGAGCTCGGCGACGATGTCGGCGATGTCGGTTTCGGAGGGGATGCGGACGTCGATGATGCGGTTGCCTTCGTCGGTGATGAATGGGGCGCCTTCGACGCGGCGGAGCACCGGGAGGAGTTTGAGGTAGTCGAAGGTCGCCATGAGGACTTCCTGGGCGAAGGGGGTGACTTCGACCGGCAGCATCCCGGCGCCGAGGCGCTCGACGACTTTGGTGCCGTCGGCGATGACGATGAAGCGCCTCGCCTGCTGCTCGACGATCTTCTCGCGGAGCAGCGCGCCGCCGTGGCCTTTGATGAGGCGGAGGTCATGATCGATTTCGTCGGCGCCGTCGATCGCGAGGTCGATCGGGATGACGTCGGCGAGCCGGAGGATTTCGATGTTGAGGGAACGCGCGAGTCGCTCGGTCCGCAGCGAGGTGCAGGTGCAGCGGACGCTCTGCAGGTGCGGCGACGCGCCGAGAAGGCGTACGAACTCCTCGGACGTGGTGCCGCTGCCGAGGCCGAGCGTCATCTCGGGGCGGACTTCTTCGAGAGCCGCGCGCGCCGCTTGTTTCTTGAACTCCTGTGCTGACATCAAAAACCTCCTGCCGCGCCGCGATGCCGCGGATCGGCGACGGCGATGATGTTGCCGCCGTCGAACATCAGCGCCTGCACGTCGCCGATTGTCTCTCGCTGCGCGATCGGTTGTCCCATCG
Organism: Thermoanaerobaculia bacterium; assembly: GCA_036003305.1. Taxonomy (GTDB): domain Bacteria; phylum Acidobacteriota; class Thermoanaerobaculia; order Gp7-AA8; family Gp7-AA8; genus DASXHZ01. The sequence goes on along the minus strand of DASYSN010000050.1, from coordinate 2,587 downwards.
TCGAGAGTCCCGCGATCGTCTCCTGCGACAGCGCCCGCTCGTACTCCATGTCGTCCGGAGCGTCGCTCTGCTGAATTCGTGGTGCGGCGACGGCGTCGCCGAGGGACTTCTTGTACACGATCACGTTCAAGAGCACTTGCAGGATCGATGACGGAATCGCGTCGCCGCCCGGCGAGCCGATCGCGATCAGCGGGTGATTGTCCTTCAGGACGATCGCGGGCGACAGCGGCGTCGCGGCCCGCTTCCCGCCTTCCAGCGCGTTCGGCACTTTCGAGGAGAACGCCGCGAGCGCGTCGTTCATCAGGACGCCTGTTCCCGGCACGACGAAGCCGCTACCCGACTCGTCGCCGAGTGTGAGCGTCATCGAGACGACGTTGCCGCCGCTGTCGGCGATCGAGATGTGCGTCGTGTGGCTGCCCGCCGTCACGGTCATGTCCGGCTCGGTGAGGCCGCCGGCCGGCGTGAACCGGTCGGACACGATCGTCTTGCGCCAGGCGTCAGCGCGCGCGGACGAGAGGAGGTCGCGATACGGAATCCGAGTTCCGCCCGGATCGCCGATGTAGTGCGTCCGGTCGATCGACGCGCGCCGCAGCGCCTCGGTCAGCAGGTGAATCGTCTTCGGCGATTGGAACCCGCTCGCAACCAGGTCGTACGCGCTCAGGATGTTGAGCGTCTCGCCGATGACGATCGCGCCGCTCGACGGCGCCGGAGGGAGATAGATGTCGTAGCCGTTGAATTCGATCCGCATCGGCGCGCGCCAGATGGCCGCGTAGCTGCGGAGATCCTGAAACCCGAGGACGCCGCCCGCATCCTTGATCTTCGAGGCGATGCGGTTGCCGATCTCGCCGTCATAGAAGTCGCGCGCGCCGGCGTCGCTGATGCGCTGCAGCGTCGTCGTGAGCTCCTTCTGTCCGGTCTCGCGGGCGAGAACGATCGCCGGCCCCACGTCCGATTTCCACGGCCGCACGCCAAACTTGCGATGCAGTACGTCGAGGCCCGCGAGGAGTCCCGGTGTGCCGATCGCCTTCACCCCCATGCGCGTCCCGGCCATCTCCGGCTTCACGGCGGCCGGCGCGGTGGAGAGGAAGTCGAGCGTCCAGATCGCGCCGGTTTTCGATTCGTAGTACGTCAGCATCCCGCCGCCGCCGATGCCCGATGACTCCGGCTGCGCCACGCCGATCAGCAGCGCGACCGCGACCGCCGCATCCGCCGCGCTGCCGCCGTCCTTCAGCACCCGCACGCCGATTTGCGTCGCGAGCGGCGACGACGTCGCGATCGCGGCATGCGTCGCCGTCACCTGCGAACCGAAGGACGTGCTCGCGGCGGCCAGCATGAGGACCGCGAGCGCGCGTCTCATCGCGATCTTCCTCGGCGAGGCGCGCGGTTGCGGTCGTAGATGATCTTCAGCCCTTCGAGCGTCAGCTCCGGGGCGACCTCGTCGATGTACTCGCTGTCGTCGGCGAAAAGCTGCGCGAGGCCGCCTGTCGCGACGACGCGTTTGATCCCGCTGACCTCCTCTTTGATCCGGGCGAGGATGCCGTCGACGAGGCCGAGGTATCCGAAGAAGAGGCCCGACTGCATGTTGACGACCGTGTTGCTCCCGATGACGTGCGGCGGACGTTTGATGTCGACGCGCGGGAGGCGCGCGGCGCGCGCGAACAGCGCCTCGGCCGAGATGTTCAGCCCCGGCGCGATGGCGCCGCCGACGTACTCACCGTCCGCGGTGACGAGATCGAACGTCGTCGCGGTGCCGAAGTCGACGATCACGGTCGGGCCGCCGAAACGCTCGTACGCGGCGACGCAGTTGACGATGCGATCGGCGCCCACTTCCTGCGGGTTGTCGACATGAATCGCGATCCCGGTCTTCACGCCAGGCTCGACGAACAGCGGGTCGATCCCGAAGTACTTCTCGATCATCCACCGCATCGCGCCGTTGAGGGGCGGGACGACCGACGAGATGATCGCCCCTTCGATCGAGCCATCGAAGTCCGTGCCGATGAGCTGCGCGGCGAGGATGCCGTATTCGTCGGCGGTGCGGTCGCGCGCCGTGGCGAGGCGCCACGAGTTCACGAGCTTCTCGGCGCGGTAGATGCCGAGGACGATGTTCGTGTTGCCGACGTCGACGACGAGGAGGCCCGACACTCTTTTCAAGGTTATCAGTTGTCGGTTGTCGGTTGTCAGACTGAGAACTGACAACCGACAACCGACAACCGACAACTAATTGAGGATCAACTCTCCCGCGCTGATCGCGAGCGTCACGGAGCCGTCGTTGATCAGGGCGCGGCCGTCGTCGTCGATCCCGCTCCACGTTCCGGTGATGCGGCGGTCGTTGATGATCGAGGTGATGCGGTCGCCGGGCGCGTGGACGGTCATGCTGCGCCACTCGCCGAGGACACGGTCGCGCGCGAGCGGGCGGGAGAGATGCGCGTCGACGTGCTCGATGAAGGCGAGCGTGGCGTTTTCGATGCCGTGAAAACGATCGGGCGCAAGCTCGTGAATGGATGTCGCCTCGCCAATCACCGGCTCGACGTTCACACCCGTCCCGATGATCAGAAACGCGCGGTCTTCCTGCACCCGCGCCTCGATC
>DASYSN010000049.1:0-1712 GCA_036003305.1 Thermoanaerobaculia bacterium | reverse complement strand
TAGGGCGGGCTTCAGCCCGCCTGCCGAGGGACGGGCTGAAGCCCGTCCTACGTGTGCTACCCTCCGCGCCGCAATGGCGAACGTGGCCGTTATCGGGGCCCAATGGGGCGATGAGGGCAAAGGAAAGATCGTCGATCTGCTCTGCGAACGGTTCGACGTCGTGGCGCGCTACCAGGGCGGTCACAACGCCGGCCACACGGTCAAATTCGCGGACCAGCACTTCGCGCTGCGGCTGATCCCGTCGGGCATCCTCCACCGCAACAAACTCTGCCTCCTCGGCAACGGGATGGTCATCGATCCCCAGGCGCTGCTGTCGGAGATCGAGGGACTACGGAAGCTCGGGGTCGTCATCGACGACAACCTGAAGATCGCCGACTCGGCGCACGTCATCCTCCCCTATCACCGCGCGCTCGACCTGGCGCGCGAGGAGGCGGCGGGCGAGGCGAAGATCGGCACGACCGGCCGCGGCATCGGGCCGGCGTACGAGACGAAGGTCAGCCGTTACGGCATCCGCGTCGCCGACCTCCTCGACCGCGAGACGCTCCGCTTCAAGATCGACTTCGCCTGCGCCGAGAAGAACCCGGTGCTGAAGACGGTGTACGGCAAGGAGACGTTCGACCCGAACAAGCTGTTCGACGACTACGCGCGCTTCGGCGAGATCCTCTCCTCGCGCATCGTCAATGGGCCGCTCCTGATCAACGAGCAGATCCGCGCGAAGAAGACGGTGATGTTCGAAGGGGCGCAGGGGATGATGCTCGACATCGACCACGGAACGTATCCGTTCGTGACGTCGTCGAACACGGTCGTCGGCGGGATCTGCACGGGCCTCGGCGTCGCTCCGAAGCACATCAACAAGGTCATCGGCGTCGTGAAGGCGTACACGACGCGCGTCGGCGGAGGCGCCTTCCCGACGGAGCTCGAGGACGTGCACGGCGAGCATCTCCGCAAGCGCGGCAATGAGTTCGGAACGGTGACGGGACGCCCGCGCCGCACCGGCTGGCTCGACCTGGCGGTGCTCCGGACGTCGGCGATGCTCAACGGCATCGACGAGGTGGCGCTGACGAAGCTCGACGTCCTCGACGAGTTCGACGAGATCCAGGTCTGCACCGGCTACAACGTCCACGGCACGCCGTGGAAGACGTTCCCGGCGTTCGCGGTCGAGCACCACAACTACAAGCCGGAGTACCGGACGTTCAAGGGGTGGAAGCGCTCGACGGTCGGCATGACGTCGTACGACGAGCTGCCGCAGGAAGCGAAGGATTACATCCGGTTCATCGAGGACGAGAGCGGCGCGACGATCTCGATCATCTCGACGGGTCCGCGCCGCGAAGAGACGATCATCCGTTAGGAGGAAGCATGGCCACGCAATCGACGCCCCAGTTTTTCGCGACCCGGTGGAAGGACGAGATGCCGCGGTTTGCGCGCGTGCTGCGCGCGCTGCCGGACGAGCAGCTCGGCTACAAGCCGCACGACAAGTGCACGCCCGCGGGCAATCTCGGATGGCAGATCGCCGTCGAGGCGGGAAATCTCTCCGAGCTGCTCGAGAGCGGCGTGGTGAATTTCGTCGTGCCGGCGTGCCCCGCCTCGAATGAAGAGATCGCGTCGACGTTCGAGCAGAACGCGAAGGCGGTCGAAACGAAGCTCGGCAGCATCGACGAAGCGAAGTGGAGCGGCCCCGCGAAGTTCAACATGGGCGGCCAGACGGTGTGGGA
>DASYSN010000048.1:0-49766 GCA_036003305.1 Thermoanaerobaculia bacterium | reverse complement strand
ATCACGGCGGCGCGCGCGGCGCGGGAGATCCTCGACACGATGGCCGACGCGCTCTTCGTCATCGATGCCGACGCGCGCATTCGCGTCGTCAACGGCGCGGTGACGCATCTCCTCGGGTTCAAAGATGCTGACCTGCTCGGGCGATCGATCGACACGCTCGAGGTCACACACAGCGAGCAGACGATCTCGCGGACGCTGAAAGACCTCGCGAGGAAGAGCGCGATCCGCGATCAGGAGCGACTGCTCCGACAGAAGAACAGCGACGAGCCGGTCGCGGTGAGCATCTCGATCTCGCCGGTGGCCGATGGTGACGTGCAGCAGGGCGCCGTCGTCATCGCGCGCGACATCCGCGAGCGGAAAGAGGCGGAGGCGGAAATCCACGATGCGATCCGGCGGCTCGAGCAGAGCAACCGCGAGCTCGAGGACTTCGCGTACGTCGCGTCGCACGACCTCCAGGAGCCGCTGCGAAAGATCCAGGCGTTCGGCGACCGGCTGCAGGCAAAGTACGCGGCCGAGTTGCCGGAGCAGGCGCAGGACTACATCGGGCGAATGCAGTCGGCCGCGAAGCGGATGCAGGTGCTCATCAACGACCTGCTGGCGTTCTCGCGCGTCACGACGAAGGCGCAGCCGTTCGTCTTGGTCGACCTCGACCACGTCGCGCGCGAGGTGGCGCACGACCTCGAAATCCGAACGCACGAAGTGGGAGCGCACGTCGAGATCGGGAACCTGCCGTCGCTCGACGCCGATCCGCTGCAGATGCGGCAGCTCCTGCAGAACCTGATCTCGAACGCGTTGAAGTTCCGGCGCGAAGGGGTGCCGCCGCTCGTCACCGTGAACGGCGGCGTGGAGGGCGACCGCGCGCAGATCGTGGTCGTCGACAACGGCATCGGGTTCGAAGAAAAGTACGCGGAACGAATTTTTACGATGTTTGAACGTCTGCATGGACGCGGGACTTACGAAGGAACGGGCATTGGACTAGCGATTTGTCGCAAAATCGTCGAGCGTCACGGTGGTGAGATCGTGGCGCACAGCGCTCCGGGGGTCGGGTCGACGTTCACGGTGACGCTGCCGGTGCATCATTCCCACGAACACCACCACGAAAAGGAGACCGAGCATGCCTAACGGTGGAAAACCGATCGTCATCCTTCTGGCCGACGATGACGAAGAAGACCGCATGCTGGCGAAGGACGCGCTCGCGGAGAGCCGCGTCGTCAACGACCTGCGCTGCGTCGAGGACGGCGACGAGCTGCTCGACTACCTCTATCGCCGTAACAAGTACGCGGGCGACCCCGCGCCGCCTCCGGGTCTGATCCTGCTCGACCTGAACATGCCGCGGAAGGACGGCCGCGAGGCGCTGCGCGAGATCAAAGCGGATCCCGACCTGCGCCGCATCCCGATCATCGTCCTCACCACGTCGAAGGCCGAGGAGGACATTTACCGGACCTACGACCTCGGGGCGAACTCATTCATCACGAAACCGGTTACATTTGAGGGGCTCGTTTCCGTCATGCGGGATATCGGGCGCTACTGGATCGAGATCGTGGAGCTCCCACCCGAACACATTGCCTGACCGCGACCGCAGACCCATTCGAGTTCTCCTCGTCGAAGACGACGAAGACGACTTCGTGCTCACGCGCGACCTCCTCTCGGAGAGCCGCCGCACGGAGTTCGTCGTCGACTGGGTCGGCTCGTTCGACGACGCGCTGACCTCGATCGCGCACGAGCGCCACGACGTCATCCTCGTCGACTACCGCCTCGGCGAGCAGGACGGCATCGAGCTCATACGCCAGGCGCGCAGCATGGACATCGACGCGCCGCTGATCCTTCTCACCGGCCAGGGCGACGGCGACATCGACCTGCTCGCCATGCGCGCCGGCGCCGCCGACTACCTGGTCAAAGGACAGATCGACGCGCCGCTGCTGGAGCGCTCGATCCGCTACTCGCTCGAGCAGAGCCGCACGCTGCACGCCCTGCGGGAGAGCGAGGAGCGCTACGCCCTCTCCGCGCGCGGCGCGAACGACGGGCTGTGGGTGTGGGACCTCCGCGAGGACGACGTCTACTACTCGCCGCGATGGAAGGCGATGCTCGGCTATTCGGAAGATGAGATCGGGAACGATCCGGACGATTGGTTCTCGCGCGTTCATCCGGACGACATCGCGCTTCTGCGCGCCACGATCGACCGCCACCTGCTCGGCGACACACCGCATTTCGAGCACGAGCACCGGATGCGCGAGTGGGACGGCAACTTCCGCTGGATGCTGACGCGCGGCCTGGCGATCCGCGATGCGAATGGGATCGCCACCCGCATCGCCGGCTCGCAGACCGACATCACGGAGCGAAAGCTCGCGGTCGAGCGGCTGATGCACGACGCGTTTCACGACGGTCTCACCGGCTTGCCGAACCGCGCGCTGTTCATGGATCGCCTGCAGCGCGCCATGGAGATGCGCCGCCGTCACGACGCGCTCTTCGCGGTCCTCTTCCTCGACCTCGATCGCTTCAAGGTCGTGAATGACTCCCTCGGCCACACGTTCGGCGACGAGCTGCTCGGCGGCGTGGCTCAGCGCCTCACGACGATGCTCCGCGCCAGCGACACGGTCGCGCGCCTCGGCGGCGACGAGTTCGCGATGCTGATCGAGAACATCGACCGCGACACCGACGCCGTGCGCGCCGCGCAGCGCGTGCAGGACGCGCTCGCCGAGCCGTTCCGGATCGGCGCGCACGACATCTACACGACGGTCAGCATCGGCATTGCGCTCAGCAGCAGCGGGCACACTCGCCCCGAGGACGTGCTGCGCGACGCCGACATCGCGATGTATCGCGCGAAGGCGCGCGGCAAGGCGCGGCACGAGGTGTTCGACACGGCGATGCATGAGCGGGCCGTGAAGCTGATGGAGTTCGAGACCGACCTGCGGCGTGCGATCGACCGCGGGGAGCTGCGGGTCTGCTATCAGCCGATCATCGAGATGGCGACCGGGAAGCTCGCCGGGTTCGAGGCGCTCGTTCGCTGGCAGCGCGGCGACACGCTCATCGGCGCCGAGGAGATCATCCCGGTCGCGGAAGAGACGGGGCTGATCGTGCCGATCGGCGAGTGGGTGCTCCGCGACGCGCTAAGGCAACTCGCGTCGTGGAACAACGGCGTCGACATGCACGTGAACCTCTCGCCGAAGCAGTTGCTGCAGCCGAACGTGATCGACCGGATCGCCGGCGCGCTGGCGGACCACAGCGTCGCGGCCCAACGGCTGCATCTCGAAGTCACCGAGTCGGTGCTGATCGACAACGCCGAGGCGGCCGGCGAGCTGCTGCGCGAGCTGCGTGCGATCGACGTGGGGCTGAGCCTCGACGACTTCGGGACCGGCTATTCTTCACTCAGCTCGCTGCGGCAGTTCCCGTTCGACATGCTGAAGATCGACCGCTCGTTCCTGCTCGACGCCGACGCGCGCCGCAGCGACGAGATCGTCCGCACGGTCTCCGCCCTCGCCCGCAGCCTCGGCATGTCCGTCACCGTCGAAGGCCTCGAGACGCAGGACCAGGTCGACCGCATGCGCATCCTCGGCGTCGACTACGCGCAAGGCTTCTACTTCGCGCGCCCGCTCGATGCACTCGCGGCGACGGCGCTCGTGCACGCGTAGCTGCCCGATTCCACGCGGTCGCGCGCCGTTTTACACGTGCCGCGCGCGAAATTGTCGATGCCGCGAGCGAGATTGTCGGTGTCGCGGGCGAGATTGTCGGTGCCGCGGCCGACGTTGTCGTTGTCGCGAGCGAAATTGTCGGTGCCGCGAGCGGCATTGTCGGTGCCGCGAGCGAGATTGCACCTGCCGCGCCGCTCGCGACGCGTGTCGCGCCACTTGCGCCAGGTGTCGCGTTGCTCGCGACCGTGTCCGCGCGGCTCGCGACCATGTTCGTGCGGCCCGCGACCGTGTCCGCGCGGCTCGCGACCATGTTCGTGCGGCCCGCGACCGTGTTCACGCGGCTCGCGACCGTGTTCACGCGGCTCGCGACCGTGTCCGCGCGGCTCGCGACCATGTTCGTGCGGCCCGCGACCATGCTTATCTGGCAGCAACGTGGCGCTTGTAAGTTACGTCGCACGTGCATGTTAGGCCGCCGGTGCAACCGCGCATCGGTCGACGAGTCCGCTGATGACGACGGTGACCCCTCAAATCGTCACAGCGATAGCCGGCGCAGCACCGCCGGCGGGAAGCCGTCGAACAGGTCTGCCGGCGGAATCCCGAGCCCCCGCGCCAGCTTCAGCACGACCGTCAGGCTGGGTACCTTGTCTCCGCGCTCGACTTGGCCGACGTAGGTCGTGGTGAGGCCGGCTGCGTCCGCAAGGTCTTCCTGGGTCCATCCTCTGGCCAGTCGAATGCGCCGCACCGTCGCGCCGAAGATCTCGCCTTCACGACCGCTCGCCACGCTTGCGTAGTAACTATTGTTACTTCATATTTGTCCAGTAACGGTTGTTACTATGCCTCGTTCAGAACTTCTCCGGCCTTCATTCGCGCGCGACCTCCATTCGCGACGGACGATCGAAGTCGAGTTGCCCGAGTTTCTAATCTGTGCCCTCGAGCTGCGGGTAGCGGAGGCGAACGAAGACGCTCCTGCAGATGAACGGTTGACGGTCGCCGACTACGTCGAAAGCGAGTTGCTGAATCTCCTGTCCGTACGGGACGTCGTGGTCATCGATCAGAACCTTCCAGGGTTCGCAGATGCCGTCCGCGATTGGTTGAATGATATTCGGCAATAACAGTCGCCGTGAACGAGACGTGTCGCAAGCCATGCGATCCACCTGTCTTTTCCGAAAGTTGTCCTTCAGTTAGACTGCAATAAAAAAGGAGACAACCCATGGGAATCCCGAGCCGCGTTGCGGAGCGCTTGTCTGCTGGCTTGAAGCGCTTTCAGCCAATCTTCGCTTCAGCGAAGTCACGCGATGTGAACGAGTCCGATACCTCCATGATCATTACGGATGTTCTCGCTGAGATCTTCGGCTATGACAAGTACAGCGAAGTCACTCGTGAGCTAACCATCCGGGGGACACACTGCGACCTCGCGACCCGAATCGACGGGAAGTTCCAGATGCTCATTGAGGTCAAGGCCATCGGTCTCGACCTCCGCGATGCACACGCGAAACAGGCCGTCGACTACGCGGCGAATCAGGGCGTCGAGTGGGTAGCTCTGACGAATGGCGTCATCTGGAAAGTTTTCCGAGTAATCTTTACGAAACCGATCGAAACAGAACTTGTTCTCGAGTTCGACTTTCTCACGCTGAACCACAAGACTTCCGCGCATCTCGAGAGCCTTTATCTGCTGACCCGCGAGAGCATGATGAAGTCAGGCCTGTACGCCTACCACGATCACATTCAGGCTACGAACAAGTTCTACCTGGCCGCCGTCGTTCTGAGTGAACCCGTGCTGGACACGATTCGCCGCGAGCTGCGGCGTGTGTCCGACGTGAAGATCGACATCGAGGAGCTTAGGACGCTCCTCAGAGAAGAGGTCATCAAGCGCGAGGTCATTGAAGGTGAAAAGGCTGATGCGGCACACAAGAAAGTGACCAAATCAGCGAACAAGATGCTCCGCATTCGCAAGGAGGATGAGGAAGCCGCGACCCTGGCGCCTCGCTCTTTGATTGCCGTTCCGGACGCCCCCAAGAGGGTTGAGGAGTCGTAGCGGACCGAATGCCTGAAACTCTAAGTACCACCCTTTCCGTGCTCGGTCTTTTGGTTTCGGCGACCACGGCCTCGCTCACGCTCGTTCGCCGAGGTCAGGTTCGAATGACTCAGCCAACGGTGATTTTCTTCGGGCCTGTACTCAGTTCTCCTAGAACCTGCCAGCCTCGTAATCCGCATACGTCTGAACGATCTCACTCATCGTGTTCATGACGAATGGCCCACGCTGGACGACCGGCTCGTTGACGGGTTCGCCGGCGAAGAGGATGGCGTGGGTGGGGGTGCGGGCGGTGAGGGTGGCGTCGCCTTCTTCGCGCTCGAACCAGATGACCTGCGTCTCGGCGGCGGCATCGGTTGCGCCGGAGATGATGTAGGCGAAGGCGTTGTAGGACGGCGGGAGCTCGATGGAGGCGGTGGCGCCGGCGGCGAGGCGGATCTCGACCATCGTGACGGGCACGTGGTTGAGTGCGGGGCCGGTGATGCCGTGGACGGGGCCGGAGAAGATGCGGAGGTCTGCGCCGTCCTTGCTGATCACCGGCATCTGCGCGCCGCGAAGGTCCTGGTAACGCGACTCGGTCATCTTCAGGGAGCGCGGGAGGTTGAGCCAGAGCTGCAGCGAGTGCGCGCCGTTAGTGCCCGCCTCCTCGGTTTGGACGACGCCACGGCCGGCGGTCATCCACTGCGCATCGCCGGGATGGAGGACGCCGTGACCGCCGTGGTTGTCGCGGTGCTCGATCTCGCCTTCGAGGACGAACGTCACGGTCTCGAATCCGCGGTGCGGATGATCGCCGAACGTCCCTGGCACGAACCAATCCTCGGCGAGCATCAGAAACGGATCGAACTCCGCCCAATGCCCTGGCTCGAGGACGAGCCGCACGCGGTGTTGCGGATTCATTCCGGGATGGACGTGCGTGTCGACGATCCGGCGGATTCTTCTCATACACACGAGCCGGCGGCGCTACACGTTGCGGATGACGTCGCGATAGACGAGTGCGCTGCGCTTGAACGTTCGCTTCTGCGTGGCGAAGTCGACGTGGATGATGCCGAAGCGTTTGGTGTAGCCGAGTGACCATTCGAGATTGTCGAGGAGCGACCAGACGAAGTAGCCGCGGATGTCGACACCTTGTTCGATCGCGCGGGAGAGCGCGGCGAGGTGCTCGCGGAGATAGAAGACGCGGAGCGGGTCTTCGACGGGGTCGGTGATCGCGGTGGGTGGGTCGTAGAACGCGGCGCCGTTTTCGGTGATGTAGAGCGGCATGGCGCCGTAGCGGTCGCGGAACCAGGTGAGGATGTCGGTGAGGCCTTGCGGGAAGACCTCCCAGCCGACCTCGGTGTAGATCGCCGGCTGCGGCTCGAGGCGCTTCGCGCGCTCGATGACGACCGACGGATCGAACTGCGTGACAGCGCGCTTGTAGTAATTGACTCCGACGAAGTCGAGCGGCTGCGCGATGGTCTCGAAGTCGCTCGCGGGAAAGTCCGGCCACGCTTCGCCGAACATCTCGGGGAACTCCTGCGGGTAGGAGCGGAGGAAGATCGGATCGAGGTAGTGGCGGTTCATGTACGCGTCGGCGCGTTCGTTCGCCGCCTTGTCCTCGGCGCCTTCCGACGCGGGGTACTTCGGCTCGAGGTTGACGACGATTCCGATCTGATGTTTTCCGGCGGCGCGATACGCCTGAACGGCGCGGCCGTGCGCGCGGAGGAGGTTGTGCGACGCGATCGGCGCCTCGAACAGGTTGCGGTGTCCCGGCGCGAGCGCGCCGTGGAGGTATCCGCCGTCGACGACGACCCACGGCTCGTTGAGCGTGGCCCAGAGCTCGACGCGATCGTCGAGCGCGGTGAAGACGACGTTCGCGTACTCGGCAAACCAGTCGGCGACGTCGCGATTGAGCCAGCCGCCGCGGTCATCGAGCGCCGCGGGTAGGTCCCAGTGATAGAGGGTCGCCATCGGACGGATGCCGGCCTTCTGCAACTCGTCGACGAGACGCTTGTAGAAGTCGAGTCCGGCCTCGTTCACGCGGCCGGTGCCGTCCGGAAGCACGCGGCTCCAGGAGATGCTGAAGCGGTACGCGCCGAGGCCGAGCTCGCGCATGAGTGAGACGTCCTCGGTGTAGCGGTGGTAGTGATCGCAGGCGACGTCGCCGGTGTCGCCGTTCACCATTCGGCCGGGGGTGTGACTGAAGCGGTGCCAGATGCTCGGCCCCGCGCCGTCGGCGAGCGGCGAGCCTTCGACCTGGTAGGCCGCGGTGGCGGCGCCCCAGAGAAAGCCGTTGGGAAAATGAAAGTTAGTCATCGAGACTCCGAGCGGGGAGTTGGGAGCGGGGAGCTGGGAGGAAAACCTTCGACCTCCCTGCTCCCCGCTCCCAACTCCCGTCTGCATTGTTGACAGGGGGCTTTGTTGGGCGTAGCGTACCGCAAAATGTAAACGGTTACATTCGGGGTAGGCAATAGCCGACTTTGATGGCGAGACAGCACGAACCGCTCCGATACCGGCGCCGCCGCGGCGGCGCCGTGACCATTCACGACGTGGCCGCCCGCGCGGGCGTCTCCGTCGCGACCGTCTCGCGCGTGTTGAACGGGAAAGAGCTGGTGCGCGAAGAGACGTCGCGGCAGGTGCTGGAGGTTGCAAAAAGCCTGCGCTACGTCCCGAACGTCGCGGCGCGAACGCTCAGCATCCGGCGGTCGCAGACGATCGGAATCGTGCTCCCCGAGGTGCATGGAGAGTTCTTCTCGGAAGTCATCCGCGGGATCGATCTCGCGTCGCGCGCGGCGGGGTATCACATCCTCGTCTCGGGCTCGCACAGCGACGCGAACGAGATGATCGACATGCTGGACGCGATGCGCGGACGGGTCGACGGCCTGGTAGTGATGGCGCCGGACCTGACGCTCACGACGTATCGCGAGCAGCTCGCGCACAAGCTGCCGATGGTGCTGCTCAACTCGGACGACGAGCGGCACCCGACGATCACGATCGACAACTACGGCGGCGCGCGGACGATGATGAAGCACCTCGCGTCGCTGGGGCACAAGCGGATCGCGTTCATCAAGGGGCCGGAGCAGAACGCGGACGCGCGGGAGCGCCTGCGCGGGTACCGGCAGGTGATGCGCGCGTTGGGCGGAGGGTCGCGGGAGCTGGAGTTCGACGGCGATTTCACGGAGCGCGCCGGCTACGACGCGGTGAAGCCGATCGTGGCGCTCAGTCCGCGGCCGACGGCGATCTTCGCGGCGAACGACTCGATGGCGGTCGGCGCACTGGCGGCGTTTGCCGAATCGGGCATCGAGGTGCCGCGCGAGATGTCGCTGGCGGGTTTCGACGACATCCCGATCGCGCACTACGTCAACCCGCCGCTGACGACGATCGGCGTCGACATCGCCGAGCTCGGCCGCCGCGCGTTCGCGGTGCTCGCCGAGGCGATGGAGAAGGGGAGCAGCACCAGACGTGAAGAATGCATCGGCACGACGCTCGTCGTGCGCAAGTCGTGTGCAGTTTCGAATTCCGGGACTTATAAGACGCGTGGCCGCAAAAAAGGAGAGGGCTCATGAGGAGAACGGTTCAACTGTTGTGTATCGCTTTGCTGGCCGGGTTGGTCGCCACGGCTGCGTTCGCGCAGTCGACGACGGCGACCTTGCATGGAAAGGTCTTGAACGAACACGGGAGCGCCGTCGCGAATGCCGAGATCAGCGCGGTGAACACGGCGACCGGGTTCGTGAAGACCGTCAACTCCCGGGGGGACGGCTCGTTCCAGGTATCGCTTCCCGCGGGCGAATACAACATCGTCGTGGCGGCGCCGGCGTACGAGGCGAGGTCGCAGACGCTGCGTGTTCTCGTCGGCCAGAACATCGAGTCGAATTTTCTTCTGTCGCCGACCGCGGTCGTCAATGAGTCGATCACGGTCGTCGGAAATCAGGTGGTCGAGACGAAGACGCACGAGAATGCGACCAACGTCACTCCGGAGCAGATCGAGGGGCTGCCGCAGGACGACCGCAATTTCCTCCATTTCGCCGAGATGGCGCCCGGCGTCCGTTTTTCGGCCGATCCGTACAGCAAGTCATTCTCGGGCGATGCCCAGGATTCGAACCAGACGAACGTATTCATCGACGGCGTGAGCTTCAAGAACGACATGCTGGACGGTGGAATAGCCGGGCAGAACTCGAGCCGCGGAAATCCCTTCCCTCAGAACGCCGTGCAGGAGTTCCGAGTCATTACGCAGAACTACAGCGCCGCGTACGACCACGCCTCGAGCGCGATCATCACGGCGGTCACGAAGACCGGCGGCAACAATCTCGAGGGACAGGCCTTCGTCTTCTATCAGCCGAGACAATGGGTCGCTCCGAACCAGAAGAACTTCCAGTACTTCACGGCCACGGCGAACGATTCCTACAAGCGTTATCAGCCCGGAATCAGTATCGGCGGTCCGATCATCAAGGACAAGCTTCATTTCTTCCTCTCCTATGAGGGAGACCAGGAGCACGCGACGACGCCCGTTGCCGTGGGAAATCCCGCGTTTGCGAGCCAGTTCGCGAACTTCACCGGCAGTTTCCCCAGCCCCTTCCGCGAGAACCTCGGCTTCGGAAAGTTGAGCTGGGAGCCGCTCAAGAATCAGTTGGTGGACGTCAGCGGAACCTACCGCAAAGAGAATGAAATCCGCGATTTCGGCGGCCAGACCTCGGACCAGTCGGCGTCGAGCGTTCGCAATACGGTGTACGACGTCACAGGGCGGCATTCCTGGAACAACAGCAGCGCATTGAACCAGGCGGCGATCTCCTGGCAGCGCTATAGCTGGAATCCGGCCGCCCTGACCCCCGGCATCATCGGCCAGGACTTCCAGGGGGCGTTGCGCATCGGCAGCAGGGACACGACCCAGCAGTTCGATCAGCGCCGGTTCGAGCTCCGGGACGACTACAACTTCGCGCCGTGGGACATGTCGGGGACGCACAACTTCCAGGTCGGCGGAAACATCGATTTCATGAAGTACCACGTGAACAAGAGCCTGAACGGAGATCCGATCTTCCGCTATCGGATCGATCCGGCGAACGGGTATGACTTCAACTCGCCGTTCCAGGTGTCGTACGGATTCGGCAATCCGCTGTTCTCGACGAGTAACCGGGAGAACGGCTTCTACGGCGAGGACAAGTGGACGGTCAATCAGCACCTCAATCTGTCGCTCGGCCTCCGTTGGGACTATGAAAGCCACATGCTCGACGAGAGTTATGTGACGCCGCCCAACATCGTGGCGGGGCTCACCGGCAAGTTCACGCCGCCGGCCGGTACCTCGACCGACTATTTCTCGAATGGCAGTAACCGGACCTCGTACAAAGGCGAGTTTCAGCCGCGGCTCGGTTTTTCTTACGACCTCCGGACCGACGGCAAGTCAGTCGTCTATGGAGGCGCCGGCCGCTACTACGATCGTATCGGGTTGAACATCGCGCTCGAGGAACGTTTCCGTCTGCAGTTCCCGTCATACACGATCAACTTCGCCGCTCCGGGCCACACGCCGACCGGCGATCAGATCCCTTTCGATCCGAAATACCTCCAGATTGCGAATCTCAACCAGTTGATCCAGTCGGGCGCGGTGCATCCGGAGATTTATCTCGTGAACAAGAACACCAAGCCGCCCTACTCGGATCAGTGGAATGTAGGCTTCCGCCAGGTCATGGGCAGCTGGACCGGTTCGGTGAGTTACGACGTCGTCCGCAGCAAGCGCCAGTTCGATTGGGTGTCGGCCAGCGGCACGTGCTGTCAGGCGTTCGTGCCGGGCTTCGGCAACGTGATCATTTCGGACCCGATCGGAAAGAGCACCTGGTACAACGCCGAACAGGTGAGCCTCGATCGTCCGTTCACCGGCCACTGGGGGGCGCACATCGCGTACACACACGCGAAAGCGCTCCAGAACGGGAATGATCTCTTCGCGCTCGATCTGCCTACCGCCGCGCTGTACGCGCGTCATCCGGTCGCGGGCTCGGAACCGAACCATTTCGTCGGTACCGGTATGGTCGGTCTTCCGTGGGAGACGCGTTTCAGCACCACGGTGACGCTGGGGACGGGGCCGGCCACTCCGGTCTTCGATCTGACGCAGGGATTCGATCTGGCCGGTCATCTGAAGACAGGCGTCATCAACAGCGCCGTCTATCCGCCGAAGAGCGGCGGATTTGGATATCGGAATGTCGACTTCCGGCTGGAGAAAGACTTCCCCACGTTCGGTAAGACCAGCGCCGGTGTCGTCCTCGACGTTCTCAACGCATTCAATTGGGCGAATTACGGCTGCCTGAGCAATTTCATCGGACCGGGCGGCGATCCTGCCACTCTCGGCATTCCCGGATGCGTAGTGAGTATCGGGCGCCGCGAGCAGTTGGGCTTCCGAGTGAAGTTCTAGCAAGAGGTCTTCAGGGGCCGGCGTTACGCCGGCCCCAAATCCTCATGCGCCGCTTCGTCGGGCTGTTCGCTCTCGCCTTCGCGATCCTTTCGTGTGCGGCGACACCCGCTCGCCACCGCGCCGTCCAGAGCAGCGATCAGCCGCTGCTCGATGACGTCGAACGGCGCAGCTTTCATTACTTCTGGGACCTCGCCGATCCGAACACGTTCCTGATCCCCGACCGCGCGCCGACGCCTTCGTTCTCGTCGATCGCCGCGGTCGGATTCGGGCTGACGGCTTACGGCGTCGGCGCGGAGCGCGGTTACGTCACGCGCGAGCAGGCGGCGCAGCGGACGCTCTCGACGCTGCGGTCGCTTCTCGCGATGAAGCAGGGCGACACGCCGCGCGGCGTCTCCGGATACCACGGTTTCTTCTACCACTTCCTCGACATGAAGACGACGGAGCGGTTCGAGACGGTGGAGCTGTCGACGGTCGACACGTCGCTGCTCATCGCCGGCGCGCTCTTCTCGCAGTCGTATTTCGATCGCGACAATCCGACCGAGGCGGCGATTCGGGACGCGGCGGAACAGTTGTATGCGCGCGTCGACTGGCCGTGGGAAGAGGTGCGCACGAACGCGATCAGCATGGGGTGGACGCCGGAAGAAGGCTTTCACACGTACGACTGGCGCGGCTACAACGAGGCGATGATCGTGATCGTCCTCGCGCTCGGGTCGCCGACGCACCCGGTCGATCCGGCGGCGTGGGCGGAGTATCACAAGACCGATCGCTGGGGGACGTTCTACGGCCAGAACCACATCCTCTTCGCGCCGCTGTTCGGCCATCAGTATTCGGAGATCTGGATCGACTTCCGCGGCATCCAGGACGCGCAAATGCGCGCACACGGAATGGATTACTTCGAGAACTCGCGGCGCGCCACGCTCGCGCAGCACGCGTACGCCATCGACAATCCCGGCCAGTGGCGCGACTACGGCGAGAACATCTGGGGTCTCTCCGCCTGCGACGGCCCGGTGGACGCGACGGTGACGATCGACGGCCGCGCGCGCACGTTCCACTCGTACACGGCGCGCGGCGCGACGGAGAACGACATCCGCGACGACGGCACGATCGCGCCGACCGCCGCCGCGTCGTCGATCGCGTTCACGCCGGAGATTTCGATCCCGGCGATCCGCGAAATGAGCCGCCGCTACGGCAGCAATCTCTACTCGACCTACGGTTTCCTCGACGCTTTCAATCCGACGCTCCGCACGGCCGACCAGCTCAAGCACGGCCGCGTCGACCCCGCCATGGGATGGTTCGACGTCGACTACCTCGGCATCGACGAAGGACCGATCGTCGCGATGATCGAGAACTATCGCAGCGGGCTGGTTTGGAAGACGATGCGGAAGAATGCGCACATCGTGGCGGGGCTGAAGCGGGCCGGGTTTACGGGGGGCTGGCTGCAGTGAGCGGAGAGCGGAGAGCGGAGAGCGCAGGACTCGTGTGCCTGCTTCTCCTCTCTGCGCTCTCCGCTCTCCCGTCTTGCGCAGGGCGCAGCCGAGATTCCCGCGAAACCCTCGAGTTCTGGGGCCTCGGCCGCGAAGGAGAAGTCGTCGCCGATCTGATTCCGGAGTTCGAGCGGCGCAATCCGAACATTCACGTCATCGTCCAGCAGATCCCCTGGACGGCGGCGCACGAGAAGCTGCTGACGGCGCACGTCGGCGAGGCGACGCCTGACGCGGCGCAGATGGGGAACACCTGGATCCCGGAGTTCGTGGCGATGAAGGCGCTCGCGGACGTCGGACCGTTCACGGGCGGCGTCATCGATCCGCGCGATTATTTCGCCGGTGTCTGGGGAACGAACGTCGTCGACGGGACGCTGTACGGCATCCCGTGGTACGTCGACACGCGCCTCATCTTCTACCGCAGCGACGTCCTCGCGGCCGTAGGCTTTCCGAACGGCCCGAAGACTTGGGCGGAGTGGGTGACGGCGATGGAGCGCATCAAGGCGCGGAAGCTCTGCCCGTGGGGGATTCTGCTGCCGACGAATGAATTCGAGCCGATTGAGGTGTTGGCACTCTCGAATCATTCGACTTTCCTCAATGCCGATGGAACGCGCGGCGCGTTCGAGCAGCCGGCGTTCGCGCAGGCGTTTGCTTTCTACGCAGAGCTGTTCCGGCGCGGCTGGGCGCCGGCGAAGAGCAACACCGAGATCTCGAACCTCTATCAACAGTTCGCGCAGGGCGATTTCGCGATGTACATCAGCGGGCCGTGGAACGTCGGCGAGTTCAAGCGCCGCCTCCCGGCGGAGATGCAGGACAAGTGGGCCACGTGCCCGTTGCCGGCGCGCGACGCGAGCGAGCCGGAGGGGATCTCGATGGCGGGCGGATCGAGCATCGTCGTCTTCAAGGCGAGCAAGCACGCCGCGGCGGCGCGGAAGCTGATCGAGTTTCTCTCGGAGCCGGCGCAGCAGGTCCGCTTCTTCCAGCTCACGGGTGATCTGCCGGCGCGGCGCAGCGCGTGGCACTCGAAGGAGCTCGAGGCGGATCCGCACCTGCCCGCGTTCCTGGCGCAGCTCGAACGGGTCGCGCCGCTGCCGCGCGTTCCGGAGTGGGAGCAGATCGCGACGCAGCTCTTCGACCGCGGCGAAGCGGTCGCCCGCGGCACCGTCCCGGTCCCGACGGCGCTGCGGCAGCTCGACGCGAAGGCCGATGAGCTGCTCGAGAAGCGGCGCTGGATGATCGCGCACGCCGAGGCGGGGAGATGAGTGCGGAGGCACGCGCGGCGATGGTCTTTCTCGCTCCGGCGCTGCTGCTGATCTTTCTCTTCTTCTTCGCGCCGGTCGTTGCCGGATTCGCGCTGAGTCTCACCGACTTCGACCTCTACTCGATCGGAGACATCCACAACCTCCGCTTCGTCGGGCTGCACAACTACCGTGAACTGACGGGGAGCAGCATCTTCTGGCAGGCGTTCTTCAACACGCTGGTGTTCGCGATCGTCGGCGGTCCACTGACGGTGCTTGGGTCGCTCGTCTCCGCGCTGCTGGTGAACGCGAAGCTGACGCGCTGGAAGGCGATGTTCCGGACGATCTACTTCGCGCCGGTGGTCACGACGCTGGTCGCGGTGTCGATCGTCTTCAAGTACCTCTACCACCCGCGATTCGGCGTCATCAATCGCGCGCTGAGCGTCGTCGGCGTCCCCGCGATCGATTGGCTCGGCGATCCGCATTGGGCGCTCTTCTCGATCATCATCCTCGCGATCTGGCGGCAGTTCGGCTACTCGATGATCATCTTCATCGCCGGCCTGCAGACGATTCCCCACGAACTGTACGAGGCGGCGCGGATCGACGGCGCCGGACCGTGGCGGCAGTTCCGCCACGTGACGCTGCCGATGCTCGCGCCGACGTTTCTCTTCGTCGGCATCGTTACCGCGATCGGCTACCTGCAGCTCTTCGCGGAACCGTACGTGATGACCCAGGGCGGACCGCTGAATCACACGCTGTCCGCGGTGATGCTGATGTACCAGCAGGGCTTCAAGTTCTGGCGGATGGGATACGCGGCAGCGGTGGCCTTCGTGCTCTTCCTCGTCGTCGGATCGGCGACGTTGGTGCAATTGCGGTTTCAGAGGAGCCGATGAACCGCACGCTGAAATCGTTTCTGTTGCACGCGGCGCTCATCGTCGGAGCGGCGCTGACGCTCTTCCCGCTGTTCTGGATGCTCTCAGCGTCGTTCATGGCGAACGGCGAGGCGACGACGTTCCCGCCGCATCTCATCCCGCACGCCGCGACGCTCGACCAATACCGCCAGCTCTTCACGCGCCTCAGTCTCGGGCGCGCGTTCTTCAGCAGCGCGTTCGTGGCGTCGATGGTCACGATCTTCTCGGTGCTGTTCAACTCGATGGCGGGTTACGCGTTCGCGAAGCTGCGCTTCGGCGGACGCGATCGGATCTTCGGCTTCCTCCTCGCGGCGCTCGTCATCCCGCCGCAGGTCGGGATGCTGCCGTTGTTTCTGCTGATGAAGCAGCTCCATCTCGTGAACAGCTACTGGGGAGCGATCATCCCGTCGCTGGCGACGGTGTTCGGCGTCTTCCTGATCCGCCAGTTCATGCTCGACGTGCCGCAGGAGCTGCTCGAGGCCGCGCGGCTCGACGGCGCGAGTGAGCTGCGGATCTACTGGTCGGTGGTACTCCCGCTCGCGCGGCCGATCCTCGCGACGCTTGCCACGTTCATGTTCATGTCGACGTGGAACGATTTCATGTGGCCGCTGATCATCCTCTCCGATCAGTCGCATTACACGTTGCCCGTGGCGCTCGCGAACCTCTCCGGCGAGCACGTGCAGGATCTGGAGCTGATGATGGCCGGGTCGGTCGTGACGGTGCTTCCCGTCCTGCTGCTGTTCGTCTTCCTGCAGCGGTACTACATCGCGGGACTGATGGCCGGCAGCGTCAAGGGGTGAGGGCCTTCTCCGTCTCGGCGTCGAAGAGGTGCAGTTTCGCGGAGTCGATCGCCATCTCGATGACGTCGCCGGCGCGTGGTGTCGATTGCGGATCGAAGATGGCCGCGATCCGCTCTTCGCCAGTCGTCGCGTAGACGACCGTTTCGTGGCCGATCGGCTCGACGACGTCGACCGTAGCTTTGATCCCGGTGCCGCGCTTCACGTGTTCGGGACGGATGCCGAGGAGGATGCGCGTTCCGTTTGCGACTGGATGCGGCAACGGCAGTGAGAACGCGGACGTCCGCGCGACGCCGTCTTCGACCGTCGCGCGGATCAGGTTCATCGGAGGCGTGCCGATGAACTGCGCGACGAAGGCATTAGCGGGGTGGGCGTAGACATCGGCCGGTGTGCCGACCTGCTGGATCACGCCCGCGCGCATGACGGTGATGCGATGGCCCATCGTCATCGCCTCGACCTGATCGTGCGTGACGTAGACGGAGGTGGTGCCGAGGGTCTGCTGGAGCTTGGTGATCTCGGCGCGGGTCTGGACGCGCAGCTTGGCGTCGAGATTCGAGAGCGGTTCGTCGAAGAGGAAGACCGACGGCTGCCGGACGATGGCGCGGCCGACGGCGACGCGCTGTCGCTGGCCGCCGGAGAGGTCCTTCGGTTTCCGCTCCAGGAGCTGTGACAGGCCGAGGATCTCGGCGGCGAAGTCGACGCGTTTGCGAGTCTCCTCGCGGTCGACGCGCCGCATGCGAAGGCCGAACTCGAGGTTCTCGCGGACGCTCATATGCGGATAGAGCGCGTAGCTCTGGAACACCATGGCGATGTCGCGGTCTTTCGGCGCGACGTTGTTCACGACGCGGTCGCCGATCGAGATCGTGCCGTCGCTGATCTCTTCGAGTCCGGCGATCATCCGCAAGGCGGTCGATTTCCCGCACCCGGACGGACCGACCAGGACCATCAGCTCGTGATCGTTGACGTGAAGGTTCAGGTGCTCGATGACGCTGACGTCACCGTAGCGCTTCGCGACATCGACGAACGCAACGTCGGCCATGAGATACGTAGAGTAACGCAACGGATCGGCGCACGGTCACGGCGGTCTGTGCCGTAGAAAACAGGACATTTTTCTTTTTGCTCCGTACATTCAATACGTATGCGAAAAGTCGAGATTCTGCTGGCTCTCGTCCTCAGTCCGTTGATGCTTCAGGCGGCCACGTTCGGCCCTGAAATTGCCGCCGCCCGTCCGGAGCATTTCTCTGCGTTCGGCACGCAGACGGCGAACGCCATCGCGTGCGGCGATCAGTCGTGCGTCGCGTTATGGCACGACTCGGACGGCGCTCGCAGGGGCCTCTATTCGTCGGTCATCGACGCGAGCGGCATCGTGCATCCGGCATCGTCGAACGTGATCAGCCTCGGCGAAGACACGGACGGTGCGATCGTCTGGACCGGCGACCACTATCTCGCGACGTGGCTCGATTTCGACCACGGCACCCTCAACGCCGCGCCGCTCTCGAGTGACGGCCGGCTTCTTTCCGGCGCTCCCGTGCAGGTGGTCAGCACGTTCCCGTATTCGGCCGGCGGAAACGCTCTGGCGTGGAACGGCAGCCACGCGTTCGCTGTCTTCGATACCGACAAGTTCTGGAGTGCGACTCTCGACGCGAATGGTCATGTCGTTGGGAACCCGAGGGCACTGCCGGCGACCAATGCGACGAAGTGGGGTGCCGCGGCATCCGGCCAGACGTTCGCCCTGATCTGGGTGGAATCGTTTCAGTCGACGTCGATGGTGAAGTTCGAGCGATTCAATGACGCCGGCTCGCCAATCGACACCGCGCCGGTGACGCTGGCGGAGAACCTGCCGGTCCAGATTACGAGTGCCGGCATCGCCGGAAACGCGACGCAGTTCGGCGCGGCGTACGCGCCTGCGGTCGATTCTTCGATCTCCCGCCTGCGCATCGACGCGTCGACCGGCGCGATCGATCGCCTTCCGGTCGTCACCTTCGGGCGGCAGGTCTCGGGCGTCTACTGGAGCGGCGACGATTTCGTCGCTTACGGCTCAAGCGCCAACACGATCGTGACGCAACGCTTTTCGTCGGATGCCGTTCACGTCTTCAACGTCTCTTCCCCTTCCGACATCTTTGATTCCAGGCTCGCTCCCGCCCCCTTCGGCGCGGTCGCCATCTGGAGCGACTCGCGTCTCGGTGCGGACTCGAAGCACGTTTTCGGCTCGCTTCTCGACACCGACGCGACCGCGATCGTGAAGGGCAACATCTCCGTCTCCGTTTCGACGCTCCCGCAGGCGGAGCCGGCGCTCGCGCCCTCCGGCAACGGTGCGCTGCTCGTCTGGAGCCAGCAACACGACGGAACGCACGCCGACATCGTGGCGCGGCGGCTGAGCCCGGCCGGCGCTCCGATCGACGACTCCGCGGTCACACTC
Source organism: Thermoanaerobaculia bacterium (assembly GCA_036003305.1). Taxonomy (GTDB): domain Bacteria; phylum Acidobacteriota; class Thermoanaerobaculia; order Gp7-AA8; family Gp7-AA8; genus DASXHZ01. Next base: position 30,886 of record DASYSN010000048.1, on the reverse strand, counting down.
GCGACCAATGTGTGGGCCGGTCGTCCCACGGCAGTGTGGCTCGGAAACGCCTGGCTCGTGGTGTGGCAGCGCTTTGACCTCCAGGATCTCATCGTCGGGAAGCGAGTCTCCGCGTCAGGTGAGGTGCTCGACGCGAACCCGATCGAGTTCGCGCATGGTTTCCCCCATCTCGTTACGAACGGCTCACTGCCGCTCCTGGCGTTCTGGAACGGCAACGGCGTCTCGGTTCTGCGGTTGAACGCGAACGGCAACGCGATCGACAGCCAGCCGATCACGATCACGACGCATGAGCCGATCGATCTTGCGGCCGGGACGAACGGCGATGAGTTCCTGCTGGCATGGTCGGAGTATTCGGAACAGGTGACCCAGGTGACTCACGTGTACGGCGCACGGTTGAGCTCGAGCGGACAACCGATCGACTCCGTTCCGATCGCGATCGACACCGGCGCGCGCAGCGCGGTCAATCCGGCGATCGCGTCAGACGGGCGCGACTTCCTGATCGTCTACAGCGACCCGAGGATCGTCACGAAACGGCTTCTCGCGGAAGGATCGCTCGCGGGCTCGACCGCGCAGGATGAAGGCATCGTCGTCGATCCGGACGCGAGCACCTTGAACTTTTTTGTCGACCCGAAGTCGCCGGCGGTCGCCTGGAATGGAAGCGGATACGTCATCGTCTGGAGCATTCCGCAGGATGAGCAGTGGACTGTGGCGTGGATCGTGGCGGCGACGACCGTCGACCGGACAGGTGCCCCGATCGACAACGCGCGCGCTCTCTCTCGCACGGAGACCGCGTTCGACATCAAAGCGGCAGCGGCGAACGTTCAGGGGACGGTCATCGTGGCCTACCCGCGGCCGAACGCAGAGGATGGAGTCCCACAGGTCGTCACTCGCCAGGTTCTGAGCGGGTCGCCGAGGGGACGCGGCATCCGGCGCTGACGACATATTTCGGGCGGTTTCCGTATTAGAGGGGAAGCCAATGCGAAAGTTCCTGGTGGTGTTCGCGGCAGTTCTCCTTCCACTCGTTGCTGACGCGGTAACGTTCGGCCCGGAGGTCGCGGCGTCGGCGCCGCGGTACGCGGGGGCGACCGGCGGTCAGAATATGGGGTCGCTCGCGTGCGGCGGCGACTCGTGCGTCGCGCTCTGGCTCGAGACGGCCGACTACGCGCGACAGGGTCTCTACTCATCGGTGATCGGCGCCGATGGAACGGTGAGTCCTCCGTCGTCGAACCTGCTGCAGGCAGGATCCTTCAACAACGCCTCGATCGTCTGGACGGGCGATCACTACCTTGCGACGTGGGTGGACGGCAACAGCTCGACACTCTACGCCGCTCCGATCGGTGCTGATGGACGCTTCGCCGGCGAGGTCCAGACGATCTCGTCGCATGCCCTGTTCGGGTTGCCGTCCGCGAGGTCACTCGCGTGGAACGGCCGGCACGCGCTCGTTGTGTTCAACACGCGCACTGGTCTCGTTGCGGCGCTGCTCGACGCGAACGGCGTGCTCATTCGCATGCTGCCGCTTCCGATTTTGAATGCGTCGTCGTACGTCGTATCGGCCGCCGGTCAGACCTTCGCGATCGTGTGGGCGGAGACGAAATCGGTCACTGTGGCGTCGCCGGCTCCTCCGCCGACCGTCAGCCACGCGACTATTTATCTGCAACGCTACGACGACAGCGGCGATGCGATCGGTCAGCCGGTCGTTCTCGGCGCGGACATGCCGGTGAACCAGCCGCAGCTCGCGATGGCAGGGAACGGATCGCAGTTCGGAATCGCGTTCTCGGCGGCGAACGACGGCTCGATGCAGCGCCTCCGCGTCGATGCGGCAACGGGCACCATCGATACGCTGCCACTCCTCCGTTATTTTCCGCAGATCAGCGGCATCTACTGGAGCGGCGACGACTTCGTCGCATATGGGGGCGACGGCAATGCGGTCGATACGGAACAGTTCTCGTTCGATGCGTTGCGCGTTCTGAACGTCACCACGACGCAAGCCGTGGTTCCGCAGATCGCGGCTCTCGGCAGCGGCGCGGTCATGACATGGAGTGACTTTGCGCCGTTCCCCGGCACGATGCACGTTCTCGGCGCCCTCGCCGACCGTGAGGCGAGCGAAGTGTTGAAGGCAGGCCTCGTCGTCTCGCGCTCCGCGATGCCGCAGACGGCACCACTGCTCGCGGACTCGCCTTCGGGTCCGCTGCTCGTTTGGAACGAAGAGCAGACCGATGGATCGGGCGAGCTCCTGACGCGGAGCGTCGCCAGCGGTATCCCGGAGATCATTCCGATCGCGAGCGAGGTGCCGTCGAACGGCACCTCGCTGGCCTGGGTCGGGAATGTCTTCGTCGTGGTGTGGCCCTCGGGCGGATCGATTGTCGGGAAACGTCTCACGTCGTCCGGCGCCGTGCTCGATACGGAGCCGGTCGTCTTCGGCAAGGGAACGGAGGCGGTGCTGACGTCGTCTTTCGTCGCGTTCGCGAACAGTGACGGGATCTGGCTCGTGCGCTTGAACGCGAACGGCGGCGCGATCGACAGCCAGCCGATCGCCATCACGTCCCGCCTCGGATATGGCCTCGCAGCAGCCGGCAGCGGGAGTGAATCGGTGGTCGCGTGGACCGAAGGTTCGAACTGGTGGCAAATGCCGTCGCCGAACTACCGCGACATTTTCGCCGTCCGCATCGGGCCGAGCGGCTTGCCGATGGATGCGGCTCCGATTGCGATCGCCGCCACAGGAGCCGACGAAGTGCAACCCGCCGTCACTTCGGATGGCCGCGATTTTCTGTTCGTGTATACAAACGACGCGAAGGTCTTGGCCAAGCGGCTGTTGCGCGAGGGGACGGTCGTCGACACCGGAACGACGCTCGGAACGTACGCATCGCTCCCTCGGATCGCGTTCACGGGCGCGCGTTACATTCTGACGTTCAGCGACTACTCGGCGGAACACTGGCATGGCATCGCCGCGGCGCTCGACATCGACGGGCGGGTGGTCGAGCCGCCGGTCGAGTTCACCGCCGCCGATTCGCCGTTCCCCCTCCAGATCGTCGTCCTGCCGTCGGTCGTCGCCTACTCCCGCGGCAACGCGGCCGACGAAGGCATTCCACGGGTCTTCGAGCGCGAGATCCTGACGCTGCCCGCGAAAGCGCGGGCCGTCCGGCACTGACGGAGCTCTTTATGCGCAAGCTGCTGTTGGCTGTTGTGGTCCTGTTCCCGATCTTCGCCGCCGCGACGACGTTGGGGCCGGAAAAGGCGATCGCGCCCTTCGAGCATGCGATTGCCTTTGGCTCGCAGCAAAACGCGTCCGTCGCATGTAACGGGGAATCGTGTTTGGCGCTCTGGGCGGAAGATAGTCTCCGTCACGGACTCTACTCATCGGTGATCGATGCCGATGGCTCCGTCCACCCGCTCTCGTCGAACCTCGTGCTACCGGGGGTTCAGCGTAGCTCGTCACTCGTCTGGACAGGCGATCATTACCTCGCTGTCTGGAATGACATGGAGAAGCTTTCACTGGTCGCCGCGCCTTTGTCGTCCGAGGGGATGCTGACTGGAGAAGTGCAGAGCCTCACATCGTTTCCGCAGGACGTCTCGCCGGCAGGTCTTGGCTGGAACGGCCATCACGCATTGGTCGCGTTCACCGCGCCGGGCGGAATGAAGGCGCTGATGCTCGACGCGAACGGACAGTTGATTCGTTCCGTGGCCGTGCCTTCGTCGCAGGCGAGCGTGGCAGTGGCCGCGGCAGGCGACACGTTTGCGATCGTATGGGCCGGCCAGGCACCTGCGCCGGCCGTCAAACAGACAAATGTCTATCTGGAGCGCTTCGACGGCAACGGCGCTCCGATCGACGCCGGCCCCGTGACGCTCGCGTCCAATCTGCAGCTCGAGGGTGTGAGCGCCGCGGTGGCGTCGAATGGATCGCAGTTCGGCGTGGCGTTCATGACCGCGACCGACGGCACACTCCAGCGGTTGCGCGTCGATCGTCTGAGCGGCGCGATTGACCGGTTACCCCCGGCGCCATTCGCCTTGTTCAACAACCAGCTCGTCGGCGTGTTCTGGAGCGGCGACGATTTCGTCGCGTACGCGACCGACGTCAACAACATCGACACGCTGCGGTTCACGTCTGACACCGTCCGGATGCTCGACGTTTCTCCCATCTTCATCAACACGCCGCCGCAAGTGGTGCAGGGGCCCGGCGGCGCTCTTGCGATCTGGAACGACTCGCGGCCGTCGAATTCCGACAACCACATCCTCGGCGCGATGCTCGATCGCGATGCGACGACGATCACGCAACGGGACCTGACGGTGTCGCGCTCCGCGGTGCCCCAGACGCATCCGGTCCTCGCCTCCTCGCCGGCCGGGGCTTTGCTCGTGTGGGATCTGGAACGCGGCGACGAGCGCGCCGACATCGTGGCAACGCGCCTCGATCCATCCGGCAACCCGCTCGACGGGACTCCGATCGCGATCGCCGTAGGTGCAACGTTTTCGAATCCCTCGGTTGTCTGGGCAGGGAACTTCTATCTCGTCGTCTTCCCCTATGGCCCATCGATCGCGGGCAAGCGCATTTCGCCCACGGGAGTCGTGCTGGACAAGGATCCGATCGTCTTCGGCCATGGCGACTATGCGGCCGCGGCGTCGAATGGCGCGACGACCATTGTCGCAATCTCTGAGGGGAACTCCGTCGTGAAGGTGGTTCGCCTCAACACGGACGGCTCCGTGATCGACACGCAGCCCGTCTTCGCCAGCCGATTCATCAGCAGGTATTTGGCAGTCGCGACGAACGGCCAGGAGTTCGTCGTCGCATGGACCGAGGGGAAGAGCGACGGATTCGTCCTTCAGGATGACATCTACGCGGTGCGCCTCGGCGCGACGGGGCTGCCGATCGACGCCTCGCCGATCGCGGTTGCAACCACCGGCCTGAATGAAACGGAGCCCGCTATTGCGTCCGACGGGCGTGATTTTCTGATTGCGTATACAGACGACGCGAATCTCAGGATGAAACGGCTGCTGCGGGAAGGGACGGTCGTCGACGCCCTGGCGGTGGTGGCCGGCTTTCGTGTGACAACGCCGCAAATCGCGTTTCAGGCATCGCGCTACGTTCTGACCTGGACGGATCAGTACCTGTTCAGTCCGAACAGTGACGCGTCCGAGGCGCGCGCCGTCACGGTCAGCAGCGAGGGAGCGATTCTCGATCCACCGTTCGTCCTTGCACAGAACGATTCGCTTTTTTCGCTCGACACCGCGGTTGCGTCTGGCCTGGTGGTCTATTCGCGATCGAACGGGGCCGAGGAGGGTATCCCGAGGCTGTTTGCGCGGCAGATCTTCGTTCCGCAGGTGAGGGGACGAGCGGTTCGGCATTGACTGGAATTCTTGCCGCTCCGGGCCGCTTTCCCTACACTTGCCGCCCCGGTCTCCGGGCCGCGGACATTCTTTAACAATCTGCCAGCTCCTTGACTCGGATCGAGATCCGAGTCCGCTAGGCCAGAAGGAGGATTCATGAGGACGTATGAAGTCCTGTTCATCCTTTCTCCGCAAGTGACGGAGGAAGAGGCGACGGCGCTGATCGCCGAGTTCAAGCGCATCGCCGAGTCGACGGGCGCCACGCTCAAATCGGAAGACGCGTGGGGCCGCCGCCGTCTCGCTTATCCCATCCAGAAGTTCAACGAAGGCATCTACCACCTCTTCGTGTTCGAGAGCGGAGCTTCGCTCGCGGAGCTCGACCGCCGCATGAAGAACTCGGATCGCGTGCTGCGCCACATGATCGTGCGCACCGATCTCGATCTGAAGCGCGCCGACAAGCTCGCCAAGCGCAACCCGAAGAAGGAGCGCGTCCGCCCGGCCGCTGCGCCTGTCGCGACGCCGGCCGCCGAAGAGGCGCCGCAGGCGTAAGGAGAGGAGAGAATCATGGCTACAGCACCCGTACCCAGCCGCGGCGGCCGCGGTGACCGCGGTTCGTCCGGCCCAGGCGGCCAGCAGGGCGGAAAGAAGAAGTTCTTCTACCGCCGGAAACGCGTCTGCAAGTTCTGCGTCGAGAAGATCGAGTACATCGACTTCAAGGACATCAAGACGCTCCAGCAGTTCATCCCCGAGCGCGGCAAGATCCTTCCGCGCCGCATCTCCGGCACCTGCGCGCTTCACCAGCGGAAGCTGCAGGCGGCCATCAAGCGCGCCCGTATCGCGGCGCTGCTTCCGTTCACGGCCGACTGATGACCGACACCTCGACGCTGCAGCATGAGCCGATGATGTTCCACGGCCGTCCCTTCGGACGGCTGGCGTGGAGCATTGCCGGCTATGCATTGCTGCTGTCGTTGATGTTGATCTCGCCGCTGTTCGTCTTCGTGCCGGCGGCGATCTTCCACTGCGCGATCCGGAATGGCCGCGGTGCGACGATCGGAGCGCTCGCCGTTTCGGCGCTGGTGGCGTGGATCGTGGCGATCCAGACGGCGCACGCGCCGGGAACGTCGCAGTCGGACGTGATGATGGGGTATGCGTACGTCATCGCGCTCCTCCTGGCGGTCGCTCTTCCTGCGCTGCTCGTGCAGCCGCTCGTCGAGCGCGGCGAGTCGTTCGGGCGCGTGCTGCTCTTCGCGGTCGTGCTGTCGATCCTCGGCCTCACGGCGACGGAAGCCGGCATGCGCGCCGCCGTGAACTTCTCGCCCGGACGCGAGCAGGTGGTGCGCGTCGATCAGATGGCGGGGCAGTTCGTCGCCGGCTATCAGAAGAGCGGCGCGCCGTCGGACGTCATCAGCGCTCTCCGCGCGTCGACGAAGCTCGCGGTGCTCTGCGCCCCCGGTTTCCTCCTCGCCGAGATTGCGATGGTCTTCGTGCTCAGCCTCGTGATGTTCGGCCGCCTGCGTGCATGGAAGCAGTTCATCGCGCAGCGAGAGGCGAGTTTCGCGCCGCTGTACCTCTTCCGCAACCTGTCGCTGCCGGAGTGGCTGTTGTTCGCGTTCGTGTTCGGCGGCATCGCGCCGCTGACGACCGGATGGCTGCAGAGCCTTTCCGCGAACGTGCTGGCGGTGACGGTCTTTCTCTACTTGTTGCAAGGTCTGGCGATTTTCCGCTGGCTGCTGATCGCCGTCGGCGCCGGTCCCATCGGGACGCTGTTTGCCTGGGGGATGGTGGTGCTGATGCTGCCGATCGCCATGCTGCTGCTGAGCATCGCCGGTCTATTTGACTCTTTTTTTGATTTCCGAAAGTTCAAACGAAAGGATCACCCCGATGAAAGTCATCCTCACTGACGAGATCCGCGGGCTCGGAACGCGCGGCGAGATCGTGACCGTCAAGGACGGTTACGCGAGGAATTTCCTCATCCCGAAGAAGCTCGCGCGCGAGGCGACGACAGGCAACCTGAAGTCGATCGAGCAAGAGAAGAAGAAGTGGGCGCTGCTCGCGGCGCAGGAGAAGGACCAGGCGCAGAAGGCGGCCGACTCCGTGAAGGGCATGAAGGTCACGATCCAGAAGCGGGTCGGCGACACCGGACAGCTCTTCGGCTCCGTCACCGCGAACGAGATCGCCGACGCGCTCGTCGCCAAGGGCGTGCAGGTCGAGAAGCGCCGCATCGAGCTCGATCATCCGATCAAGTCGCTCGGCGTCCACGACGTCGAAGTGCGGCTGCATCGCGACGTCACCGCGCAAATCCAGGTCGAAGTCGTTCCGCAGGGCGCCGAGAAGCTCGAAGAGACGCCCGCCGCTCAGTAAACCCTCTCTGATCCTCCGCCGTACCCACGGCGGAGGATAAACTCCTGCCAGTGGACGAGCGGTTCATCGACGCGCCTCCCGCCGGTGCGGATGCGTGGCGCGAGCTGTGGAACGAAGACCGTCGCTACCACCCGCGTCCCTCGAAACACGAATGGCTCCTCGGCATCTGGCGCCGCCTCACGCGCCGCGCGATCGAGCCGGACGCGGAGCGCCAGCGGAACTACAACGTCGTTCTGCTCGACCTCCTCGGCGACATCCGTAACGATATCGCCGCAGTCCGGGCCGATCTGAAGAGCGACATCGCGACGGTACAGCGCGATGTCCGAACCGCCGACGAATTGCTCGCGCGCGATATCGCCCAGATCCGGGAGCTGATCCCGATTTCGGCGAAGCGCAACGACGCACTGATCGCGGCGCTCGATCAGAAGATCGAAACGCTGGCGGTGCGGATCCGGGACGTCGTGAACCCGGTCGTCCGCGGAGGCGAGAGCGCCGCCGCCCCGTTGAGAGACGATTTTCTCTACCGGCGCCTCGAGGATTCCCTGCGCGGCACGCCGGACGTTGCGCCGTATGTTGCCCTGGCGCGCGATCACCAGCCGCTGTTTGACGCAGGCTGTGGGCGCGGGGAGCTGCTCATCGCAGCGCGCGAGGCGGGAATCGACGCGTCGGGCTGCGACACGAACGAGCGCTCCGTCGCCGATCTGAAGGCGCGCGGAGTCGATGTTGCGTTGGCCGGCATTCCGGAGTGCTTCGGCAAGTTCGCAGATCACTCCCTCGGTTCGATCGCGGCGCTCCATGTCGTCGAGCACCTGCCGGTGGACGCGCTCTTCGCGCTTTTCCGCGAGGCGGCGCGCACGTTGCGCAACGGCGGGCTGCTGATGATCGAGACGCCGAACGCGGAGTCGATGCTGGTCGGGGCGTCCGACTTCTGGCGCGATCCGACGCACATCGCGCCGCGCCATCCCGCGGCACTCACCCTCCTCGCGCGCGAGTACGGGTTCTCCGTCGACGAGGTCGTTGCGGTTCACCCGCTGCCGGAAGGAACGGCGCTTTCGGTGTCGGACGAAGACCCGCCTGCGCTACGGCGCGTAGTCGAGGCGATCAACGCGCGCGTGTTCGCCCCGCAGGATCTGCGGATGATCCTCCGTCACTCGTTGCCGTAACTGCTGGGCGTCACGTCGACGACGCGCGAGCTGGGCGGCGGAGGGGGAACGCGGTGCGGGATCAGGCCGAGGAGGATTCCGGAGACCAAGCCGGCGATGTGCGCGGTGTTGTCGATGTTCTTCACTTCGAGTCCGAGCACCAGATTCAGTCCGGCCCAGAAGAGGAGTTGATTCAGGAGACTCTTCGTCCATCGCTCGTGCCGCCATACGGGTGACCGTTTGATCGAGAAGAAGAACGCGCCGAGGATGCCGAGGATCGCGCCGCTCGCTCCGACGGCGATGTGCGTCGAGACCATCGAGCTGGCGATGGACGCGATGATCCCGGTCACGAAGTAAATGGCCGTGAACCGCACGGAGCCAAACATCACTTCGTAGAGGGAGCCGAGCTGGAACAGCGCCCAGGCATTGGCGGCCCAGTGCAGCCAGTTCGCGTGAAGAAACATTCCGGTGATCGCGCGCCAGTATTGGCCGAAGAACATCATGCCGGGGACGATCGCGCCGAACGCGATGGCCTGGTCTTCGTTCAGAAACTCCGTCATCGGATTGAGCGAGCGCGCACCAACCAGGCATTCGGCGATCGCGATGACGGTGATCGCAATCAGCAGCGTGCGCGTCACCGGCGCCTTTTTGAGGATCGAGAACATGTCACTCCATCAGTGCCGAGACGCGGCGCATCAGCGCGTGCGCCGCGCGCGGGAAGATTTCTTTGAAACGCATGTAGACATGCGCGAAGAGCGGGAGGATTCGCCGATACCGCCCGTCGGCGGCTGCGTCGCAGACCGCGCGCGCCACCTTCTCCGGCTTCATCGCAAGCATCATGCGTGACGCGCCAGGCATCTTGTTGCGCTCGGCGGTCTGGAAGAAGTCGGTGTCGGTCGTCGCCGGGCAGACCATCGAAACGCGCACGCCGCGTCCGATCACCTCACTCCGCAGCGCCTCGGCGAATCCGTTCAGGGCGAACTTCGAAGCGCAGTATCCGCCCATCGATGCGTATCCCATGATGCCGGTGATCGAGGAGACGAAGACGATCGCGCCGTCGCGCCGCTCGAGCATCTGCGGCAGCACCGCCTGCGTGCAATAGACGGCGCCGAAGTAATTCGTCTGCATCATCGACTCGAGGTCGCTCGCTTTGGCGATCTCGATCGGATCGTAGATCCCGAAGCCGGCGTTGCTCACCAGAATGTCGACGCGCGGAACGGACGCGATCAGGCGCTGGCAATCTTCGCGGACGGTCACGTCCGTGATGACTGGTGTCGCCTGAACACCGAGAGCGCGGCACGTCGCGGCCACCTCTTCGAGCTTTTCACGGCGGCGGGCGGCGAGGACGACGTTCGCTCCGCGGCGCGAGAACTCCAGCGCCGCGGCGCGCCCGATCCCGCTCGAGGCGCCCGTGATGACGGCCGTTTTGCCTTCCAATTTCGTCATCGTTTCGTGGCAGGTTTATAGCATTGACTCTGCAATTCAGCGGCACCTATACTCCGGTTCAAGACGAGGAGGCCCTCATGCCTTTCGATGAAGTCAAGCAAATCTGGATGAACGGCAAGCTCGTCAACTTCGCGGACGCGAAGATTCACGTCTTCACCCACGCGCTGCACTACGGCTCCGGCCTCTTCGAAGGCATCCGCTGTTACGTGACGAAAGACCAAGGGCCGGCGATCTTCCGGCTCGACGACCACACCCACCGCCTCTTCGACTCCTGCAAGATCTATCGAATGGAGATCCCGTTCTCCTTCGACGAGATCAACCAGGCGTGCATCGACACCGTCGCGGCAAACGAGTTCGAGGACTGCTACCTCCGCCCGCTCGTCTATCGCGGCTTCCACTCGCTCGGCGTCTTTCCCGCGGCCTGCCCGGTCGACGTGGCCATCGGCGCGTGGCGCTGGGGCAAGTACCTCGGCCCCGAGGCGCTCGAGCAGGGCGTCGACGTCTGCATCTCATCGTGGAACCGGATGGCGCCGAACACGTTCCCGGCACTCGCGAAGGCGACCGGCAACTACATGAACTCGATTCTGATCCGCCAGGAAGCGGCGATCGACGGATACGCCGAGGGGATCGCGCTCGACGTGAACGGCTACGTGAGCGAAGGTTCCGGCGAGAACATCTTCATGGTGCGCGGCGGACGCATCTTCACGCCGCCGATCGGCACGTCGATTCTCAACGGCATCACGCGCGACACGATCGTCCAGCTCGCGCGCGACCTCGGATTCGAAGTGGTCGAGGCGCTCATTCCGCGCGAGGCGCTCTACATCGCGGACGAGGTCTTCTTCACCGGCACCGCCGCCGAGGTCACGCCGATTCGCAGCATCGACCGGATCACCATCGGCATCGGCAAGCGTGGTCCGGTCACTGAACGAATCCAGAAAGAGTTCTTCGCGATCATCGGCGGCGAGATTCCCGATCGGTTCGGCTGGCTCACTCCCGTCTACGCGGAGCGCACCGCACAGGCTCGACAGCCGGCGCTCGCGGCGCGCTAAAAATAAATTTCAAGCTGAGCTTTCTTCACGTGCGCGAATGCGCACGTGCGTTGCACCGTCGTCGGCGCGCGCGCAAGAGGCTTCGACGCCTTACGAACCCCGATTGAAAGGTGACTCCGCCTATGAGAAAACTGTCTCTACTCGCACTCGTGCTGTTTCTCGCACCAATCGCTGCGTTCGCTCAGACGCAGTGCACGAACAATGTCCTGAATCCGACTTTCAACGCGTCGCTCCTCGGCAACAACGTCGTCGGCTCGAGTGGCCTGAACAACGGCTTCGCCAACGCGACGATCGTATTCAACAACAACGGACAGGCTGTCATCACTTCGAACACGATGGGCCTGAACAACATCACCGGCATCACGCTCTATCAGGGAGCGCCCGGAACCAACGGCACCGCCGTCCAGACGTTCACGACCTCGACTTCGAACTTCACCGGCGGCCAGCTCAACCGGACGCTGACGATCGATCCGTCGCTCCTCACCGCGATCGAGGCGAACCCACAGAACTACTACTTCGTCATCACGACGGCTGACTTTCCGAACGGCGCGGTTCGCGGAACGCTCGTGCCGGCGAATGCGCAGCAGTTCGGCGGTACGCTCTCGGGTGGTGCCAACGGAGCCCCCGGCGGTTCTGGCACCTTCGCTTTCAGTCTCTCGCCGAATCCGGGCGGGCAGACGTACACCCTCACTTACGACATTTCGACCAACGGGATCGGCAACACCGCAACCGGCTTCACTCTGACGCCCCTCGGCGGCAACCCCGTCACTTTCGCCCACGGCGACACGGTGGTGAATGGCCGCTTTACCGGAACGACCACCATCGACATGGTGACCGCGCAACAGCTTCTCTGCAACCCGAGCGCGTTCAGCCTCGGCATTGCTACCCAGGCGTTCGCGAACGGCGCTGTGACCGGCAACGTCGGAACGAATAACGAACTGTTCATCCCGGTCGTCGGCTCGGTCCCCGGTCTCAACAACACGATGTGGAGAACGGACCTCAACCTGTACAACAACAACCAAGGCACGCCCGCGACGGTGTACCTGCAGTACTTCCCTGAGGGTCCGTCGAGCTCCACGGCCCTGCTCGCGGCCACGTCATCGATCAACGCCGGCGCGGCTCAGGTAAGTACGGACATCGCGTCTGCGCTCTTCAACAACGCGCTCACCGGCATCGGCGCGCTGCGCATCCTCACTTCCGGCAGCGTCTTCGCCAACGCGCGCATCTATAACGACCAGACCGCGAACGGAAAAGGGACCTTCGGTCAGAACGTTCCGGGCCTGACACGCGCACAGGCAGTGTCGCAGGGCATCTTGGTCGGCACGGTCAACTCGGTCACCGGGAACGTGACCGGCTCGATGAACGCCCGCACGAACGTCGGCCTCTTCAACCCGAGCGACAGTCCGACCAGCGTCGCAATGCAGCTCCGGACGAACAGCGGTGCCACGCTCGCGACGAACATCATCACGCTCGCGCCGTGGCAGCACATGCAGATGCCGCTTGCCGGTACCACCGGCGCCGCGTTCCCGTTCATCACCGGCGACGTCGGTGCGTCCGCGGTTTCGTTCCTCGCGGGCAGCCCGATTTACGCCTACGCGTCCGTCGTGGACAACGTCAGCGGCGACGGCTCGTTCATCCTCCCGAGCGTCGGTCAGACGTCCTCGACGCCGACGCAGTAAAGCGGCTCGGGGCTCCGAAGGGGCGGGTGTTGCTCAACACACGCCCCTCGTCTTCAATGACGTGAACGAGTGCTTGCCGACGATGATGTGGTCGACGAGCTCGATGTCGACGTACCAGAGCGAGTGCTTGATCTTCCGCGTGAACTCGATGTCCTCCTCGCTCGGCTGCGCCATTCCCGACGGATGGTTGTGATACAGGACGACGCCGATCGCGGCGTGCGTCAGGATCGCGAAGACGACGAGATCGCGCGTCGAGACGAGCGCGTTCGCAATCGTCCCGGTGAAGATCTCTTTCTGGTCGAGGATGCGGTGATGGGCGTCGAGCAGGACCGCGCCGAGACGTTCCTGGCGATGGCCGCCCATCGTGCGCACGAGGTTCGTGCCGAACTCCTCGAGCTCGTACGGAGGCGGCTCCGGTTCCTCGGGGAAGGTCTCGCAGGCGAGGCGCCGTGACATCTCGAACGCGGCGGCGATGCGCGTCGCCTTCGCGATTCCGATGCCGCGCGTCTTCGAAACGTTCCCGACGTCGCGTTCGTTGAGACCACGCCAGCCACCTTCCTTCAAGAGCTCCCGCGCGAGCTGGATTGCGTTCTTTCCCGGCGTGCCGGAGCCGAGGAGAATCGAGAGCAGCTCGGCATTCGAGAGCGATCCGGCTCCGTGCTGCCGGAGCCGCTCGCGAGGACGGTCGTCACAGGGAAGGTCACGAATCACATCAGTCATGACCTGAGGCTAAGACGAGTGAGCCGGAGACCTCGCGGATTCTACTGGGAAGGGAAGAACGGCGTACCCGAGGTGCAAAGGATCGTGTGCACTCGGATACGCCGTGTGGAATCGGTGGTGGCTAGGCCGTCGGGAGGTTCTTGTCGTGAATCTCGATGTACGCATCCTTCCGGAGGCGCTCGATGTACACCTTGTAGTCGCGCTGGAAGGTCTCGTCGGTGACGTCCTTGCGAAGCTTGTCCTTCACTGATTCGAACGCCGGGATCTCGGACGGGAGGCGCTGTTCCACCTTCAGGATGTGCCATCCGGATTTGGTCGCGATGGGTCCGATGATGTCGCCGGACTGCGCGTTGAAGACGGCCTTGTCGAGATCGGGGAGGAGCTCGCCGCGGGCGACCTCGCCCATGTCGCCGCCCTTCTCCTTCATCGCGTTCTCAGGGACGGAGGCGGCGTACTTCGCAAAATCCGGCGCGACGCGGGCGTCCTGCGCGATCTGGTTGACGCGCTGCTCGGCTTTCGCCGCGGCGGCCGGGTCATCCGGTCGCGTCACGATGATGGCGCGCAGGTGGGCACGCTCGGGAAGCCGGTAGTGCTCCTTCTCGCGGTCGTACCGTTCGCGGAGTTCCTTGTCGGTCATGTCCTCGCGGCCACGGAGCTCTTTCGAAAACACCTTGTTGGTGAGGATGGTGTCGCGTAGGCGCGCCTCCATGTCGGCGCGGGTCATGCCGGACTGCTTGAGCGACTCGTCGAACTGCTGGTCGGTCCTGATCCCGTACTGCTCCTTGAGCCGGGCGACCGCCTCCTTGATCTCCGGATCAGTGACGGTCAGGCCGAGGCGGTCGGCGCGATCCTTCACCAGGAGCTCGGAGATGATGTCCTCGGTCAGGCCCTTGCGGTACTCCGCTTTCTTCGCCGCCTGTTGCGCGGCGGGGACCGTCTGGTCGATCTCGTTGAGCCCTTCCCGAAGGCGTTTCTCGTACTGAGTACGCGTGACGATGCGGTCGCCGACCCGGATCACGATGGCCTCCACGACCTGGGCCGCGGTGGCGGCGGTCGCGACGAGGGCGATGCTGAGGGCAAGAAGTGTCTTTTTCATGCGGTAGTCGCTGGTTTCCTTACTGTGACGCGGCAACTGGTAACCGGTAACGGGGCGGTATTTATTCGTTTTCCGACTTGGGGAGGGTACCGGTGTATTTGAAGGGGAGGCGGCGCGTCAAGATCGTGATCTGCATGTCGCTGCGGCTCTTCGAGACGAGCTGAGCGATCCGGTCGCGGACGGCGTCCTCGTGGAGGCGCTGCTGGATGACAGGCGCCGCGGTCTGCAGGTCGATCGTCCCCGGGGGGCGCCGCTCATCGACGCGGAAGACGTGGAAGCTCGAGTCGGTCCTGATCACGTTGCTGATCTGCCCCGGCTTGAGCGCGAAGATGACGTCCTCGAACATCTTCGGGAGCTCGCCGCGGCTGACGTAGCCGATGTCGCCCCCTTTCTTCGCGTTGGGTGCGAGGGAGTACCTGCTCGAGAGGTCCTCGAAGTGCTCCCCCTTCTTCAGCCGCTCCACGATCTGGTTCGCGAGATTCTCGTCGTGCACGAGGATCTGGCGCACGTGCACCTCCTCGCCGCTCTTGAACTCGTTCGGGTGCTTGTCGTACTCGGCGCGGATGTCGTCGTCGGTCGGATCGGGGACGTCGGCGTTGAGGCTCGCGATCAGCTTCTGCCGCCGCATCTCGTCGCGCTTCTCGATCACGGTCGACCCCGCGTCGTTCCGGACCGACTGCGCGATCGCCTCGGCCGGCACTTCCACGCCGTGCGTCGCCGCGTACTCGCTGAGAACGATCTCGTCCACCCACTGGTCGAGCATCGCGCTCGCGACCTCCGGGTTCACCTGGGAGAGGTCCGTGCCCGCGTTGCGCTCCAGGTAACGCTTGAAATCGGCAAGCGTGAGCATCCGATCGCCAACACGCGCAACGACTTCCGGCGGAGTGGAAGACTTGCGATGACAGGCGAGTGCCGCGAGGAGGATGAGCAGCGGAACGCAGCGACGCATGGAACGAAGGACCGAGGCGGAGTGTAGCTCGAAATTTGACGATTCGCGTGCTCAATCGTAGGTGTGGAGAGACTACGATCTGTTCGAAGTGTCCACTGGAGGACCCATGAAGAAGATAGCTCTGCTTGCCACCCTGCTCATCGCGCTCCCGCTCTTTGCGCGACCTTCCCTCAGCGCCCGCATGAGGAGCCTCACGATCACGAACCCGGAGACGCAGAGTGTAACGGCTGACGTTGCCGCCCGTGTTTACGGGCAGTGGCGTGACTATGTCGCCGCGAGGCACACCGCCGCTCCGAGCGGGACGGTTCACACGAGCGCGGTCACCGACAGCCGTTCGTCGCGTGTGATCGTCATTCCGGCGGCCGGCAGCGTCGCAGGCGGCGGAGGAGCGCTCTTCTTCCGCTCCGATGTCACGCTCGTCAACTACGAAGCGGCGGCGCATGACGTGGTTGTGATGTGGTGGCCGGCAGGGTCGTCGAACACGCTCGCGACCACCGGCACGAACGTCATCACGCTCACCCTGCAGCCAAACACGTTCAACACCTATCCCGACTTCGTGGCCAACACCCTCCGCCAGAGCGGCCTCGGATCGATCGTCGTCATTCCATCGGCCGGCGGTTCGTTCATCTTCGATGCAGGCATCGACGGCTTCTCGCGCATCTACACCAAGCAGCCCGGCTCGAATGGCACCGTTTCGCAGGAGTTCCCCGGCGTCGACCCCGACAACGCCACCATGTTCAACGAGGGCGCTTCGCTCGGCCTTCGTCAGGACAGCTCTTACAGGACGAACTGGGGCATCGTGAACACCGACTCGGTCTCGCACACGTTCCACCTGACGTTTATGGGCGAGAACAACCAGTCCGCGACGCTCGACGTGACCGTTCCCGCCTACGGCATGGTCCAGCAGGCCGCGCCGGCGGGTAGCTTCGGAGCGCTCAACATCATCTTCAGCAGCTCCGACATCACCACCTTCGCCAGTTTCATCGCGTATGCGAGCAGCACAGACAACACCACCGGAGACGGGTGGGTCTCTCTCGCATCGGGCGACTTCGCATCGAGCGATCTCGACTTCTTTGGGGTCTAAGCTGCCAGCGCGCCGAGGAGCCCTTCGATCGCATCGATGACCTCGGCGCCGTGCGCTTTGATCGGGAAGGAGAGGACGCCGTTCGGGGAGAACTTGATGTTCGGGTTCTCCTGAATGAGCGCCAGAAGCTTGTTCGGGTCGATGCGCGCGTTCTGCGTCAGCTTGATCACCCCGCGCGCTCCTTCGCGGACGATGCTGATCACGCCTAGCTGCTGCGCGAAGTGCTTCACCTTTACGAAGTGGAGGAGGTTCTCGACGTTTGCCGGTAACGCGCCGAACCGTTCGCGCATCTCGCCGCGGATATCGTCGAGGCGCACGTCGGTCGTGGCCGAGGCGATCTTCTTGTAGAAGGTCATCCGGAGGTTCTCGTCGGCGATGTACTCGTGCGGGATGTAGATGTCGACGCCGAGGTTCATCGACGTCGAGACCTCCTCCTCGATCTTCTCGCCCTTCAGTTCGCGAATCGCCTCCTCGAGCAGCTTCGTGTACATCTCGAAACCGACCGCCGCGATCTCGCCGGACTGCTCGCCGCCGAGGATGTTGCCGGAGCCGCGGATCTCGAGGTCCTTCGCGGCGATGCGGAAGCCGGCGCCGAGGTCGGAGAACTCCTGGATGGCGGAGAGGCGCTTCCGCGCGTCGCCGCTCAGCACGCGGTCGCTCGGGACGAGCAGGTAACAGAACGCCAGACGGTCGCTGCGGCCGACGCGGCCACGAAGCTGGTAGAGCTGCGAGAGGCCGAAGCGCTCGGCGTGATTGATCAGGATCGTGTTGCAGGCCGGGATGTCGATGCCGTTCTCGATGATCGTCGTGGCGAGGAGGACGTCGAACTCGCGGCTGATGAACGCGAACATCACGCGCTCGAGCTCGCGCTCGTCCATCTGACCGTGGCCGACCGCGACGCGCAAGCCGGGGAGGATCCTCTCGAGGTACTCCTTCATCGCGTGGATCGACTCGACGCGGTTGTGGACGAAGAAGACCTGTCCGCCGCGATCGACCTCGAAAGCGATCGCGTCGCGGATGAACTCGTCGTTGAACGGGACGAGCGCGGTCTGAATCGCGAGCCGGTCCTTCGGCGGCGTCTCGATGACCGAGATGTCGCGGATGCCGACCATCGACATGTGCAGCGTGCGCGGGATCGGCGTCGCGGACATCGAGAGGACGTCGACCGCCTTCTTCATCTGCTTCAGGCGCTCCTTCTGCGCGACGCCGAAACGCTGCTCTTCGTCGATGACGAGGAAGCCGAGGTCCTTGAAGTGGATGTCCTTCGAGAGGACGCGGTGCGTGCCGATGATGACGTCGATCTCGCCCGCTTCCAGCTTCTGCACGATCTCGCGCTGCTCCTTCGCCGAGTAGTAGCGCGTCAGCAGCTCGATCGTGACGGGGAAGCTCGCGAAGCGGCGGAGGAAGGTGCGGTAATGCTGGTAGGCCAGAATCGTCGTCGGCGCGAGGATCGCCACCTGCTTCCCGTCCATCACCGCTTTGAACGCAGCGCGCATCGCCACCTCGGTCTTGCCGTATCCGACGTCGCCGCAGAGGAGGCGGTCCATCGGACGGCGCGACTCCATGTCGGCCTTCACGTCCTCGATCGCGGCGATCTGGTCGTCCGTCTCGTCGAACTCGAACGTCTCCTCGAACTCGAACTGCCACGGCGAGTCTTTGCTGAAGGCGTGGCCGTGCACCATCTGCCGCGTGGCGTAGAGCTTGAGCAGCTCGTCGGCCATGTCGCGCATCGCCTTCTTGACCGAGGCCTTCTTGCGCGCCCACGTCGTGCCGCCGAGCTTGTCGAGCTGCGGCTTTGCTTCCTCGCCGCCGCCGGAGTACTTCTGAATCAGGTTCAGATTCTCCATCGGCATCAGCAGCTTGCCGCCGCCGCTGTACTCGATCTCCATCACCTCGCGCTCCGTCTCGCCGAATGGGATGCGCTGCAGGCCGAGGAAGCGGCCGATGCCGTGATCGACGTGGACGATCAGGTCGCCGACCTTCAGATCGCGCAGGTCGGTGATGAACGCTTCCGACTTGCGGCGCCGGCTGCCGACGCGTCCGGAGGAAGTGGGCGGCTCGAAGAGGTCCCACTCGCTCCACGCGATGAGATTGATCTCGTCGAACGAGAAGCCGCGCGCGAGATGACCGGAGGCGATGAGGATCTCGCTCCCGAATACTTCCGTTGAGAGCGGGACATTGAACTCCTTCAACAGCCGCTCCGCCTTCTCGGCGCCGCCTTTCGTCGCTGCGAAGAAGACCTGGCGTTTGTTCTCGTCGCGCGCGCGGAGCACGTCGGTCGTGAACTCCGGCAGCCGGTTCGTGTAGCGGTCGGTCTGCGGCGCGTGGACGCGCAGCTCGTCGAACTCCTTCGACGCGATGTGCACCTCGCTCAGCGCGAGGCGCGAGCTGCCGACGAACGCGAGAATCTCGACGCCCGGCGTGACGAGCTTCTCCGGGCGATAGACCGCGCGCCCCTTCTCGGAGGCCGCCTCGAACTCCGCGTTGAGCATCGACTCGTACTTCGCGACGCTCGACGTGATCGCGTCCGGCTCGACGAGGACGACCGTCCAGTCGCGGAGGTACTCGGCGAACGACACGCTGTCGACCGCGGCATGGACGTAGTGCTCGATCCCGGGAAACGTTCCGTTCTCCTGTAGCCGTTCGATCTTCTCGGCGACGTCGTGCTTGTAGATCGGATGGTTGAAATCGAGCGAGAGACGGCGCGCGAGCGCGTTGCGCACCTCGCGCGAGAGCGGGAAGTGCGACATCGGGAGGATCGTCAGCGGCGGCGCCGGGTCCTCGCTGCGCTGCGACTCCGGATCGAACCAGCGGAGCGAGTCGATCGTGTCACCGAACAGCTCCACGCGCACCGGCTTCTCCGCGTTCGGCGGAAAGACGTCGAGGATGCCGCCGCGGAACGCGAACTCGCCCGCCTCGCCGACGAGGTCCGTGCGCACGAAGCCGTTTTCCACGAGAGCCTGAAGGATCTGCTGGACGTCGATCTCCTCGTTCTCCGCGAGCGAGATCATCCGCGCCGCGAACGTCTCCGGCCGCGGGAGCCGCGAGAAGAGCGCGCGGACGGGGACGATGAGGACGTCGGTGCGCTGCTCGATGAGCATCCCGAGCGCGCGGACTTCCTCGCGTACCACGCCGAGCGCCGGCCCGACGTCCTGGTACGGCGAGAGCGAAGGGGAGGGATACGTCGAGACGCAGGGCGGGTCGATGTGGAATAGCTTGAGCGCCGCCTCGAAGTCGTCGATCGCCGCATCGCCCGGAACGACGATCGCCAGCCGCCGCCGCGTCCGTTCATGAAGCGCGGCGAGGATGAGCGCGCGCGCTTCGAACGAGGCGCCCGTGATGTCGAGGCGATGCTCGGTCTCGACCGCGAGTTTCAGGAACTCGCTGCGGGCGACCTCGGCGCGGAGTTGAGCGGTGACGTTCGATGTCAAAACAGCGCGGAGTTTATGCGGCGGGTCCTAAGGCGCGAAATACCCGCCGATCGTCCGCGCCGTCAGCTTCGGCGAGCTGAGGAGCACGCGCACCGTGCGCCACTCGTTGTGCTTCGCGAACGACGTCACCTGATACGTGATGGCGAACTGCGCCCGGAGATCCTTCTCGATGTCGGTGTACTTCGCCATCAACGTCTCCGGCGTGGCACGCGCCACGAAACCGCCGGTCTCGCTCGCGAGGAACGTCATCCGGTCGAAATCGCGCGCGGCGGTCTGCTCCAGGCTTTCGTACGCGAGGAAGTAGATCGGGATGCCCGCCTCGCGCGCCATCTTTTCCACGTCGTCCCATGTGTCGAGCGAGTCGTTGTCGCCGCCGTCCGTGAGCACCACGATCGCGCGCCGGTACTTCTCGTTCTTCAGATCGCGGATCGCCGTGTCGATGCCGTCGTAGAGCGCGGTCTCGCCGGTGGCGACCATCTTGTCGAGCGCGTGGCCGATCGCCGCCTGATCGTCCGTCAGCGGCTGGAGCACCCGCGGCACGTCGCGGATCGCGTACAGCGAGCAGCGGTCGCCCTTCTTCAGCGTCCGTTCCACGAACGTGTGCGCCGCCTTCGTCACGTCGGACATCGAGTACGCCATGCTGGCCGACGCATCGATCAGCAGCGCGATCGAGATCGGCTGGTCGAACGCCTTGCTGAACTGCAGGATCTTCCCTTCCGTGCCGCCGTCGATGATCTTGAACAGCGCGCGATCGACGTCGTCGCGCGTGGTGCCGTTGCGGTCGACGACCGACACGAACAGCGGAACGGTGCGGACGTCGACGTTGTCGACCTTCACGTCGCCGGCGGACGACCAGAAGTCGGCCGCTTCGTCGCCCGACTTCGTGCGCGCCGTCACCTCCACGAACCCGGTGGCGAGCGTCGCCGGAGGAACTGTCAGGTGATACGGCGGCTGGTCCAGCTTCGCGACGACGTTTCCGTTGTTCCACAGCTCGACCACCGAGATCGGGTCGTCATCCGGCGCCGTGGTCGCGATGTCGAACTCGCCTTTCGCGGCGTCCGTTGCTTGGATCTTCACGGTGAGCGGCATGTGGCCGCGGTTGATCGTTTCGCTCCACTGCGCGCGCTTCCGTTCCTTCGTCCATGCCGTGACGGTGATCTTGTGCTGAATGACGCTTTGCCCGAGGTCGACCGTGACGCGGTAGGGAGAATGGAGCGCCTGGAGCACCTGCTCGCCATCGACGGCGATCGAGACCTTTTCGGCGTCGAAGCCGGGGTCGATCGCGACGTCCACCAGCCCTTTGTAGTCGGCACTCTCGGGTGCCTGCGTACGGCTGAGGACGAGCTGCTGATTTGCGAATGCGGCAGAGGCGGGGAGAAGGAGAGCGACCAGGAAAGTCAGGAGCCGGGCATCAGTGCGGAGGCTCCGGATGATTCGTACTGCTTTCATATATCCGCCGGTACTCGAAGCGGTTACGCGTCACCGTCTTCACGTAAAGCCGGGTCTCCGCGTATGGAATCGCCTCTACGAATAAGTCAATGTCATCGACCGGCGTATGAGCAATCCATCTGCCAACGGCGTCTTCGCCCGCGTTGTAGGCGGCGATGGCAAGGATCGGATTGTTCTGCATGTTCGCGAGCTTCTGCGCGAACTCGGCGGCGCCGATCTCGATGTTCGTGGCCGGATCGAAGAGCTGCTCCCGCGACGGCGGCGTCAGCCCCGCTTTCGTCGCGATCGTTCCAGCCTCGGCCGGCATGATCTGCATCAGCCCGACGGCGCCCGCGTTCGATACCGTGCTCGGCTCGAACCCGCTCTCCTGTCGCGTGATCGCCACGAGGACGTACGGATCGACGTTCTCCTTCGCACCGGCCGCGCGGTAGGCGTCCCAGTACTTCAGCGGGTAGAGGATCTCCCAGAAGCGGTGCGGAACGTTGATGCCGCCGTGCCGGACGATGTCACGGAAGTGGCGCTGCAGGATCCCGTTCGCCTTGAACGGTTCGCCCCCTTCCACATACAGGTCGGCGAGGAGGAACTGAAACGCGAGATCGTTCGGATGCAGCGACGCGACACGCTTCATCTCGACCGCCGCGTCGCGAGCGAGGCCGATCGCTTCCAGCTCGCGCACGACCGCGATGCGCGGCTCGTTCGCCGCGATCGCGTTTTCGTCGATCGTCGGGAAGTACGCGCTCCCTCCGGCGTCCGTGACCGTGATTTCCGTGTTCGGCGGGGCGAGGAGCTGCCGCGCGCGGTACGAGAAATAGCCGTAGGGGTACTCGGCGATCAGGGCGCGCCACTTCGCGTCGCGTTCCGCGGTCCGTCCGAGCCTGTCGAGGATCTTGCCGGACCAGAAGAGCGCGTTCGACGTGTAGTCGCCGTCGGAGTAGCGCTTCACATAATCGTCGAGCGTCTGAAGCGCCTCGTCCGTCTTGCCGGCGAGGAAGAGCGTCCAGCCGAGCGACCAGAGGTTCTCGCCGTCGGCGCCGAGGTCGTTCGCGGCGATGGCGGCGCGTAGGTCGGCGATCGCCTTGTCGTAGTCGACGACGTCGGTCGTGTAGTACTTCGATCGGAGCACCCTCGCTTCAGCGGCTTGCGCGCTCGCGGGCCACGTCTGTTCGACATTCGCGAGGCCGGTGAGGAACTCGTCGTTCTTGCCGACGCGCCACGCGGCGCGCGCGCGGAGCAGCGCGAGCGATGGATCGGCCGGCTTCTCGCCGGCCGTTTCGTTCAGCAGATCGGTGTAATGGCGCGAATGAAAGAGAGCGCGGATCCGGGTCGCGTGGTAGAGCGCGCTCGTCTGCGCGTCGGGGAAGCGTTTCACGGCACGGCCGAGCAGATCGAACTCCTGGTCGTAGCGGTCGTACTTTGCGAGTTGCTGCGCCAGCGCCAGCGACTGGTCGAGCGAGAGCGTGTCGAGCGGCGACGGCGAGGTGTTCGCGATCTTCGTGTACGTCTGCTCGGTAAAGCGCCCCTGCGGATAGTCGTTCAGCAGGCGGATGCGGAGTTGCGTCGCGAGGTCTTGTCGCTGCGCCGCTTCCAGATCATTCGCCAGCTTGACGAAGTCCGCTTCGGTCGTCTCGTCGATCGGCACCTGCATCGATGCGCCGAACGCGTTGTTCGTCGCCGCCGCGTCGCCGGCGCGCGCATAGAGCGCCGGGAGACGCAGGCGAGCCGTCGTCGCGGCGGTCGTTTCCGCTGCGGACGTGATGACCTGCGCGTCCGTCTGCGCCGCGGCGGCAAACTGCTGCTGCTTCGCCAGCGCGTCCGCCTGGCGCAGCCGCAGCCACGGAGCGGCCAACGTGTCGGCGTCCGCCGCCTGCGCCAGCAGCGTCGCGTCGTTCTGCGCGACCGCGCGCTTCGCGAGGTCGTGCCGCGCGGTCACCGGATCGACCGGCGGTGGAGGAGGAGGAACGACCTGCGGCACCGGCGCGGGGACCGGCACCGGTGCGGGCGCGTGCCCACACGCAACAGAGAGAATCACCAAAGCGACAACCGACCACCGACTACCGACAACACTCACCGCACCCTCCTCACGAACACTCCATCCTCCAACGTGAACCCGACGCGGCGCAGAAACTCGCCGCCGTCCTTCACGTCCACGACGACGAGCCGGTCGCGGTCCATCTTCTCCGCCAGCCGTGCCGCCTCGTCGATGAGAAAACGTCCGATCCGTTTCCGCCGCAGTTCGCGCGCGACGGCGACGTTCTCGACGCGCAGGCCATCATCGGCGATTTCCATTGCCAGCACGCCGGCGAGATCCCCGACCAGCTTCGCGAGCAGGCCGCATGCCGGAGCCTCTCCCGGCGAGCCTTCTTCCGGAGCATTTGCATGGAGAAAGGCGCGGATTGCCTCCGCGTCACCACTTTCGATGGGTCGAACGAACAAACGCTGGCCGCGCATTCGAAATCCATTGTATTCATGCTTTTGCAGCATAGAATTCCGGCAAATAATTCTTGACTTTCAGCCCTATTCCCCTAGACTTCGCGTCGGGCCAGAACCCCCTACAACATCATCGAAAGTTGTGACGCGCATGGACGTGCAGCAGGCGATCGCTCAGTTTTTGCAACACGGTCAGGAGGTACGAAACCTCTCCGATCGGACGCTTCGCGCCTACCAGTCCGACCTGACGCAGTTCAACGTCGCGATGGACACCTCGCTCGCCGGCGACATCACTTCCGAGCACCTCGAAGGTTATCTCGACAAGCTCGGCACCGGTCCCTACCGTGACACTTCGATTCGCCGCAAGATCGCCGCGCTGAAGGTCTTCTTCCGCTATCTGGAGGAAAAAGGGATCGTCAACGAGTCGCCGGCGCGCAAGCTGAAGATCAAGCGCCCCGTCGAGAGCCGGATCCCGACCGTCCTCTCCGCGCGGGAGATCCGTTCCCTCCTCGCCGCGCCGAAGCAGCAGATCGTCGACCTCAGCTCCGCGCGCGAGGCCTCGGCCGGTGCGCGCAACCGCTACTTCTGCGCCATCCGCGACAACGTCATCCTCGAGCTCCTCTTCTCCACCGGGATCCGGATTGGCGAGCTCGTGGCGCTCAACATCACCGACGTCCGCGCCAGCGAGCACCAGATCCAGATCACCGGCCGTGCGACCCGCGGCCGCATCGTCCCGCTCTCGTCCGAGCTCGTCGACTCCCTCGTCGCGTATCTCGATAACCGCGGCGAGCGGACGCTCGAGACCAACGCGCTCTTCGTCGGCCGCAGCGGAACGCGTCTCACGATCTACTCGATCGAGAACATCTTCAAGAAACACGTCCGCCTCGCCGACATCAAGCGCCACATCACCCCGCACGCCCTGCGCCACACCATGGCGGCGATGCTCGTCTCCCGCGGCACCGACATCCGCGAGGTTCAGGAGATCCTCGGCCACGCGTCGATCCTGTCGACGCAGGTCTACATGAAGCTCCCGATCCAGAAGGGCCGCCGAGCCGCCGCCGCCGTCTCCGCCATGCGCGTCTTCCCCGAGGCGAGCGCCGCGAAGCTGCCGATCAAGAAGCGGTAGCCGCTACGTTCCTGTCTTCGTCGGCGTTCCGGTCGTCGACGTATCGGGCGCCGTCATCGACGACGGCGCAGGCGCGGCGGGCGACTTGATGACGAGGTCGATCGATTCGCCCTTCTTCCGGTGATCGAGCAGCGGGCAATAAAGCGTGTACTTGCCGACCTGCAGATCGATGTTCATGTTCGTGACCTGGCCGGGCGACAGATCGTTGCCTGCCGACTTCTGCACGCCGGGGCCGTCGACGAAGAGGTTATGGACGTTCGTCTTGCTCACGTTCGTGATCGTGAAGACCGCCGGCCCGGGCGGGATCTGATCGGGATTCGCGACGTCGAGCGAGTTGTCGTTCAGCGTGACGATCACCGTCGTCCCCGCCTTCGTCTCCGGAACCAGCGCCCCTCCGCCCGGCGACGCCGGGCTCGTAGCACCCGCCGTATCGCTCGTCGAACCGAGCGGCTTCGCGACCTCGTTGTTCTTCGACGGACATGCAAGCGCGATCAATGCGACCAGAACAACAGCCGATGACTTCAAACACCGCACAGCAAACCTCCTAAGCACTACGCACTGCGCAACTAAGCACTCCGTAGCAACCCCCGAGCCCGCCCGTCGTATACCTGCGCATGCTTGTAGTCGACTCCGTCTCGAAGAGCTTCCGTTCCGGTAACTACGGGGTGCGCGACCTCTCGCTCACGATGACCAACGGCGTGGTCGGCCTCCTTGGCCCTAACGGCGCCGGGAAGACGACGCTGATGCAGATGATCGCGACGGTCACCCGTCCGACCAGCGGCCGGATCACGTTCAACGACATCGACGTCGCGAAGAACCCCGACGCCATCCGCCGCCGTCTCGGCTACTTGCCGCAAGACTTCGGCGTCTACGAGAACCTCACGGCGATCGAGTTCCTCGGCTACTTCGCCGCGCTCAAAGGCGTCCGCGACCGCAAGCGCATCGACGCCATGCTCGAGATGGTCAACCTCCACACCGTCGCAAAGCGGAGCATCGGCGGTTTCTCGGGCGGCATGAAGCAGCGTCTCGGCATCGCTCAGGCGCTCATCAACGATCCGGAGATCGTCATCGTCGACGAGCCGACCGCCGGACTCGATCCGGAGGAGCGCGTTCGCTTCCGCAACGTCCTCGCCGACCTCGGCATCGGCAAGCTCGTCATCCTCTCGACCCACATCGTCTCCGACGTCGAGTCGATCGCCACCCACATCGCCATCATGCGTAACGGCGGAGTCGTCGCGTATGCCGCCCCCGAGGATCTGCTGCGGAGCGCGGGAGGGAACGTGTGGGAGATGGTCGTCCGATCCGACGAATTCGACGAGTTGCGGCGCACCGCGAAAGTCTCCGGCGCCGTGCGCAAGAGCGACGGCGTGCACGTGCGCCTCGTCAGCCCCGAGCAGCCGCGCGGCGGCGTCGCCGCCGAGCCGACGCTCGAAGACGCGTTCCTCTACGCGATGAGCAAGGCGGCATGACCGAAACGCTCCACCGCATCGCTGCGATCGTCCGCGCGGACTTCCTGATCCGCTTCCGGCGACTGTCGACGCTCGTCATCTTCCTGCTGCTCAGCTTCTTCGCCTATGTCTGGATCCCCGATCCGGCGACCGGCAGGACGCTGATGCAGATCGGCAAGGGCCGCGTCCTCTACAACTCCGCGGCGATCGGGATGGCGACCGCCGTCCTCGCCACCATCTTCATCGGCCTGGTCGGCTTCTACGTGACGTCGAACGCCGTGCGGCGCGACCTCGACTCGCGCTGCGGCTTCGTCATCGCGTCGACCACCATGAAGACGCGCGAGTACATCTTCGGCAAGTTCGCCGGCAACGTCGTGTTCCTCGTGACCTTCGTCACCGGCTTCATGCTCGTCTCGATGGCGATGGTGCTCGTGCGCGGCGAGGCGCCGCTGCAGCCGCTGATCTTCGCCAAGCAGTACGCGATCCTCGTTCCCTCAGCGATCGTATTCGTCGCCGCCGTTTCGATCGTCTTTGAGTCGATCCCGTTCCTCTCCGGGCGTTTCGGCGACGTCGTCTACTTCGTCTTGTGGGTCGGCTCGCTCGGCGTAGTCGCGAGCTCGATGGAGAAAGGCAAGGTGGGCATTCTCCGTTACTTCGACTTCTGCGGCTTCGGCTACCTACTCGAAGAAACGAAGCGGACGTACCACACGAACAGTATGTCGATCGGGCAGAGTCCGTTCGACAAGAGCGTGCCGCTGCGCGTCATCGACGGCCTGCATCTCGACGGCGGCGAATGGGTCACGCGCATCGCATCCACCTTCGCGCCACTCCTCGTTCTCGGCATCGCGCTGCTCTTCTTCCATCGTTTCGATCCGGCGCGCGTCCGGGCCCACACCGCACGCAACGGAAAGTGGATGCAGCGCCTGAACGCGATCGCGAAGCCGTTCACCTACCCGCTGACGATGCTCACTCGCGGCGGCGGCGCGGTCCTCGCCGACGCGCGGACTTCGCTCGCCGCCGTACCACTCGCCGCGTTTGCGTTCATCGGGATCACCATCGCGACGCTCGCGGGCGGCCACGACGTCCTCCTCATCGGCGTTGCTCCGGCCGCGATCTTCATCGCCGACATCGCCTCGCGCGAGCGCCGCGCCGGCACGACCGCGCTCGTCTACGCCGCGCCGCGTCTCCGCGAGCATTTCGTCTTCTGGAAACTCGGCAGCTCGGTCGTCGTCGCCACCCTCATCCTCGCCGCGCCGGTCGTCCACACCGCGATCACCCGCCCCGCGTCGCTGCTCGCCCTCCTCGTCGGCATCGCCTTCCTCTGCGCCGCGGCCACCTCCCTCGGCGTCATCAGCTCCAACCCAAAGACGTTCGTCGTCCTCTTTCTGACGTACTGGTACATCGTCGTGAACGACAAAGGCCAGACGCCGTACTTCGACTTCGCCGGGTTTTACAAGACGACGCCGGCTTGGGTGACGCTGGTCTATGCGGTGGCGGCGATCGCGTTTGTCGCTTCAGCCGAGATCGTTCATCGCCTGCGGTTGCAAGAGTAGGCGCGAACGCATCTCAGCTACACTCGCGCTCGCATGGCGCTGCCCAAAGTCTCCCTCACAACGAAGATCTTCATCGGCCTGATCGCCGGCATCCTCCTCGGCTGGCTCAAGCCGGACTGGGGGATGGCGGTGCGGCCGCTCTCGCTCCTTTTCCTGAACCTGATCAAGTCGATCATTGCGCCGCTGATCTTCGCGACGCTCGTCATCGGCATCGCCGGAACCGGCGACGTGCGCCAGGTCGGCCGCATCGGCGTCAAGGCCCTCGTCTACTTCGAGATCGTCACGACCTTCGCCCTCTTCATCGGCCTCGGCGCCGTCAACCTCACCAGGCCGGGCGAGGGGGTCTCGCTCGCTGGCGTCCATCGTGAGGACGACAAGGCCATCCTCGCCGATCGCGCGAAAAAACTCGCCGCCGACGCCAGCGCCGCCGCTGCAAAGGGCGATGCGAACACGGCGGCCGTCAAAGCCGCGGCAGCCGCCGACGCCGTGAGCAAAGGCCTGACCGCGCCGGAGCCGCCGGCAAAGCCGGAGAAATTCGGCGACATCATCGCGCACCTTTCGCCGGCGTCGATCATGAAGGCGATGGCGGACGGCGACGTCCTGCAGATCGTGATCTTCTCCGTCCTCTTCGCGCTCGCGGTCACCAGCATCGGCGAGCGTGCGCGGCCGATCATCAACTGGTGCGAGTCGCTCGCCGACATCATGTTCCGCTTCACCGAGTTCGTCATGAAGATGGCGCCCTTCGGCGTCGGTGCGGCGATGGCGAACACCGTCGGCCACAGCGGACTGAAAGTCCTCCGCAACCTCGGCATGCTGGTGGGGACGCTCTACGGATCGCTCGTCGTCTTTCTCGTCTTCGTGCTCCTGCCGGTCGTATTCATTTTCCGCGTGCCGCTCCGCGACTTCTTCAATGCCGTGAAAGAGCCGGCGACGATCGCCTTCGCGACGACGTCCTCGGAATCCGCGCTACCGAAGGCGATGGAGAACATGGAGCGCCTCGGCGTTCCGCGCCGCATCGTCGGCTTCGTCCTGCCGACCGGCTACAGCTTCAACCTCGACGGCACCACGCTCTACCTCGCGCTCGCCTCGGTCTTCGTGGCGCAGGCGGCCGGCGTCCACCTCAGCTGGGGTCAGCAGATCTACATGATGCTGACGCTGATGCTGACCTCGAAAGGTGTGGCCGGCGTCCCGCGAGCGTCGCTCGTCATCCTCCTCGGCACGATGGCGTCGTTCGGCCTGCCGGCCGAGGGTGTCATCGTCATCCTCGGCGTCGACGAACTCATGGACATGGCGCGCACGTGCGTCAACGTCATCGGCAACTGCCTTGCTACCGTTGTGGTCGCCCGTTGGGAGAACGCCTTCCGAGGACCGGAGTGGGTGAGCGAAGAAGCGGAACTGGAACAGGTGACGGGTCAGCCCGCCATCGCCGGCTGATGCGCAGACCTTTTGCACCAAATGCAAAGCATGAAGAAACATGCTCTTGCAATTTGCACGATGGTCCTTGCGATGTCGTGCGCGAGCGGATCGAGCGACAACGCACCCCCGATCGGGATCGACGTGCGCCCGGTCGGTCTCGCCTCCGACATCCTCTACTTTCCCGGACCGATGTCGCTACGGTTTGCAGTGGCGGTCACGAATCCGACCAACGAGCCGGTGACGATGACGTCATTGCAGTTGCGAAACGTCGGTCCCGGCGCGTTCAGCCTGCGCAGCGGCGCCGTCCCGGTGAACCGGACGATCGGTCCCGGCCAGACCGCCACGTTTACCGTATCGGCGTGGGGCTACTCGCGCGGCGGATACATGCGCGCCGAGGAACCGGTGACGCTTCGCGCGATCGGCGACTTCCGGAGCCCGAGCCGCAACTCGTTCATCAAGATGGTGACCGAAAACCTCGAGCCCTGATCGCGATCCTCGCGGCGTTCCTTTTCATCGGCGTGCTCCCGTTGCGCGCCGATGATGACCTGATCAACCCCGATCGTCCCGGCATCGCCGACGGCAGCCAGACGATCGCGCGCGGCACGTTTCAGCTCGAGACCGGGATCGATCGCGAGAAAGGCGACAACTCGTTCCCGACGCTCCTTCGCTACGGAATCTCGAAGAACTTCGAGGCGCGCGTCGAGAGCGACAACGCGCTGACGCACCCGCTCTTCGGCTTCAAGGTGCACTTCGCCGACGCACCGTCGCTCGGTGTGATCGTCCGCGCGGGCGAGCATCACGAAGGCGATGTTCGCCTCGCCGCCGACATCAACCTCGGCGAGAAGTGGTCGCTGAATCCGAACGTCGGGGTGAACCGCGACCGCGGCGCGCTCGCCGCCCTGACCATCCAGTACAACCTCACGCAGCGCGCCAACGTCTTCATCGACGGCGGCTACGACACCAGCCAGCTCCAGCTCGACGCCGGCGGCGCCTGGATCATCGGCCGCGACACCCAGCTCGACGCCAGCGTTACCTGGGGCGCACGCGGCGCCGGCGTGCCGAACGTCGTTTATTCGGCAGGGATCAGCCGGCGGTTCTGAACGATTACGCAGCGGTGACGCGAAAGAGACCCGGAATCCTTTTCGACACGATCGTCTGATGCGGCGCCGCCGCAACCTGCGGGACCTCGCC
>DASYSN010000047.1:0-18411 GCA_036003305.1 Thermoanaerobaculia bacterium | reverse complement strand
GCGAGCGACGCCGTGATGGAGGTGTCGTCGTCGACGATCAGGACCATGAACGATTCGCAGGACTATTCGTAACGCAGGGCCTCCGCGGGCTCGATCCGCGACGCCAGCCAGCTCGGGTATGCGCCGCAAAGTAGCGTGATGCCGTAGATCACCGCAAGCGCGGTCGCGAAACCGGCGGAGAACTCGCCGGCCGTCACGAGGCGCATCAAGCCGAGGAGCGGAAGCTGAAGCACGATCACGACGCCGAGGATCACGGCGAGTGTCGCGAGGAGCGTCACTTCACCCATGACCTGACGCCGCACGCCGGCGCCGGAAGCGCCGAGAGCGCGGCGGAGGCCGATCTCACGCATGCGGCGCGTCACCGTCTGCCACAGCACGCCGGTCAGCCCGAGGGTGACCATCGAGATCAGGAAGAGTGCGACGACCGCGAGCGCAGCAAGCGGCGTGAAACGAACGCGCAGATTGAGACGGCGCATCTGCTCCATTCGTTGGACGCGGAACGTCACGTCCGGCGCCATCGCGTGCAGGCGATTGCTCAACTCGGCCTCGAACGAAGCAGGCGTTCCTGGCCGCACCGCCAACACGATCGTCTTCGGCTCGGGGGTCTGCGGCTTGGTGACCGACGAGCGGAAGAAGACCATCCGCGTCTGCGGGCCGCTCAGCTCACCCGACTTTCGATACGGCGCGATCACGCCGACGACGCGCAGCTCCTTCGGACTGTTCGGATCGGCGCGGAAGCCTTCGCCCGGCAGCTTCTGCCCGATCGCCTTGTCGACTGAGCCGAACAAACCCTTCGCGGCGTCGGCGTCGACGACGATCGCGAGATAGTCCGCCGCGTCGTCTTCCGGCCGGAACCAGCGGCCGCGGAGAACCTTCAGGTTCATGACGCGCGCGAAGTCGTCAGAGGCGAAATCGGCGGTTACATCGGTGCGCCGGTTCTTCTCGCCGAGCACGGAGGTCCACTCGGCATTGCCGTACGCCGGCATCGAATCGGAACCAGCGGCGGCGATCTGCGGAATGCCGCGCAGCTCGCGCGTGACACGGTCGATCAATTGTGCATCGGTCAGCAACTTCGGATCGATTCCTGAAGTCGCCCGGGTCGATCTGTGGGTTCCCGCGAGGTCGTGCGACAGCACGTTCTCGACCTTGACGACCCACACGTTGCGCCACTCGTATCCGAGGGGCGCGTTCCAGCGGCGGATCATCGAGACAGCCATCGTGACGACGGCGAAGACCACCAGGAACGAGAAGAAGATCTCGGTCATCACCAGCGCGTTCGCACGCTTGCGACGCCAGACGAGCTTGAGCAGATGCCGGATCATGCCGCACCTCCACGCAGGGCCAGGACAGGATCGAGGCGCGACATGCGCCACGCCGGATAGACGCCCGAGAAGGCCCCGAAGAAGACCGCGATGAGCATCCCGTACGCGAAGACGCGCGCGTTCACCTCGAAGACGGCGCCGGGGACGACCGAGAACTGATTCGCGATCCGCAGCGCGACGACGGTGAGGATGAATCCCACCACGCCGCCGAACAGAGTCAGGACGATGTTCTCGACGACGAACTGCCCGATCAGCGCCGGCCGCGAGGCGCCGAATGCCTTGCGCACGCCGATCTCCGGCGCTCGCTCCATGATGCGCGACAGGTTCAGCGTCACCAGGTTGAGTACGGGAAGGGCCATGAAAAGGAGCGCCACCACGGCAAAGACACCGATCAGGATCCAGGCGCCGGAGTCGGTGCGGTTCTGCGTGAGGTCACGCGCCAGCGCCTCGAACGGCGTGTCGAGACCGGTGTGGATTTCGGTGTAGACCTTCCGGTCGAGCGGGAAGGTGCGCAGCCGCGCCTTGTACTCCGCCTTCAGCCGCGGGAAGTCGGAAGTACTGTGCGCCAGGACGAGGCCGACGAAGCCGCCGAGGTAGTTGTGGCGATAATCGGACGACTTGAGCGCGCCGACCGGAATCCAGACGTCGGAGTACGCCGCGAGACGCGTGAGCGAAACGCGCGGAACGACCCCGATGACTCGGTAGGAGTCGCCCTCGAGAGTGAATGTCTTATCGATCGCGGAGGCACCGTCGAACAGCTTCCGGCTCAAGTCGTCGGTGATCACGGCGACGTGCGCCCCAGCCGCGTCTTCCTTCGACGAGTACGGACGTCCTTCGATGAAGTGAAAGTCGAGAATGTTCCAGTAATCGCCGTCGGTGTGTTTGACGTCGGTGTCGATGCGGCTGTCGCCGCGGTAGATGGCGGTCGACGAGATGGTTGAGAAGATCGCCGTCCGCTCGACGTTGTGGAGCGGGCGCATCCAGCCGTCGAGGAGCGCGTAGCCCGCCTCCATCGACTCGGAGTCGTGCGGTCCGCGTTCCGTGACGCGGTCGACCGTCAGGACGCGATCGAACCGCGACTCCGGCGCGCGCGGCGCAAAGAAGTTG
The DNA here is from genome assembly GCA_036003305.1 of Thermoanaerobaculia bacterium. Lineage (GTDB taxonomy): Bacteria > Acidobacteriota > Thermoanaerobaculia > Gp7-AA8 > Gp7-AA8 > DASXHZ01. The sequence continues at coordinate 15,982 of DASYSN010000047.1, read as the reverse complement.
TCCAGCACCGCCGTCGCCACCATCAGCACGACCAGCGTCATCGAGATGCCGAAGAGCGAGATGAAGGTGAAGAACTTTCTTCGAGCCAACACCTTGAGAGCGAGTTTGAAATAGCTTTTCATGTCGGCTTCTACGCCACCTGCCGCCCGTCGAACAGCCGGACGATGCGGTCGGTCTGCTTGGCGAAGCGATCGTCGTGGGTGACCATGACGACCGTCGTCTTCTGCTCGCGATTGAGGCCGTGGAGGATCTCCATGATCTCGTCGCCCATCTGCGAGTCGAGGTTGCCGGTCGGCTCGTCGGCGAGGAGGATGCGCGGCTTGCCGACGATGGCCCGGGCGATGGCGACGCGCTGCTGCTGCCCGCCGGAGAGCTGCGTCGGGAAGTGATGCACGCGCGACGCGAGGCCGACGCGGTCGAGCGCCGCGAGCGCCATCTTCCGCCGGTCCTTCGCCGCGATCTTCCGATACAGCAGCGGAATCTCGACGTTGTCGACGACCGTGAGATCGGGAACGAGATGGAAGCTCTGGAAGACGAAGCCGAGCTTCTCGTTGCGCAGCTTCGCGAGCGCCTTGTCGGCGGCGCCGTTGATCTTGCCGCCGTCGAGCGAGAGTGCGCCGGCGGTCGGCCGGTCGAGCAGCCCGATCAGGTTGAGCAGCGTGCTCTTCCCGCATCCCGACGGCCCCATGATCGAGACGAACTCCCCCTGCGCCACGTCGAGATTGATGTTGTGCAGTGCGAGCGTCTCGACGCGCTCGGTGCGGTAAACCTTGTCGACGTTCTCTAAACGAATCATGTCTGCTCCTCGATCCTGTTCCTCAATCAAGGCGGAGTCGGTCGACGCCGCTGTAGTCACTCATGTTATTGACGACGATCTGATCGCCGGCGCGGAGGCCGCTGGCTACTTCCAGGTCGTTCTCCCCCTCGACGCCCCATCGCACCTGCGTGCGCACCAGCTCACCGCCGTGAAGGACGAAGACGTCTTCGACGGCGCTGTTGCCGAGCGACCCGCGCTTCACGCGGAGTGCGTTGGCGCGGCGCGTGGTGAGGACGAAGACGTCGACACGGACGTTGTTGCGCAGCTTCGGGTGCGAGCGCTCGTCGAGCGCGATCCAGAAGCGGACCGTCCCGTTGTCGACGCGCGGGTCGATCGACGTGATCGCGCCGCCGATGCTGGTGGCGTCGTCGAGCTTCACGCGAACCCGCATTCCCGGCGCGAGCTCGCTCGCATGCAGGTCCGAGATCGTCGCCGCGACGCGGTAGGACGAGAGGTCGGCGATGCGCGCGACGACGTCGCCTTTCCGCAACGCGGCGCCGGCATCCTCGACGATCGAGGTGATCACGCCGTCGCGGTCCGCTCCCATCATCGCAAGCGAGAGCTGGCGCTGCGACTCCTGCCGGTCGCGCTGCAGCGTCGTGATCGCCGAGGCGATCGACGCGAGCTGCGCGTCGCCGGTCCGGCGGGCGCGGGAGAGAGCCTCGTTGAGCTGCGCGAGCTCGATCTCGCTCTTCTTCAGCGCCGCCGCGGCCGCGAGGTTGTCCTGCGACGAGACTAGGCCTTCCTTGGCTAATGTCGCGTTTTCCTGCGCCTTGAACTGGAGGATGTCGCGGTCGAGTTTCTTCGTCTCGATCTGCGACTGCACGCCGGCGATGGTGTCTTCGATCTTGAGCTTCAGCTCCGCCTGCTCGCTGACCTTCGACGCCACGCTGTCGCCGAGGCGGTCGGCGTCGAGCTTCGCGGCCGAGGTGTCGAGCGCCACCAGCTCGTCACCGGCATGCACGTGATCGCCAGCGCGATGGAGGATGCGTAGCACGCGTGCGTCGACCGGCGACGAGACGACCTGCTCGTACGCGGGGACGATCGTGCCGCTGGCGGACAGCGACGCGTCGACCGGCCCGAGCGCCACGCGCGCCAGCTCGACGTCCTGCCGCGAGATCGACGGCCGTAGCCACTTGACCGTCGCATGGACAAGAAAGATCACCGCCGCGATCGAAAGAACGGCAATCGCCGCCCGACGCACGTTCTTGTTCCGCCGCACTTCCGGTTCGATCGGACGATCCATGGGCCGTCGCTAAGGCGAAGGCGATGCCACGGTCTTGTCATGTGTTTTCATGAACTTACAGCCCACGCGACGTCCGCTTCCGAACGGCAGTGTCCGATTCCGGACGGTCAACGGCTGCGCCCGCTGGCGCGGAGTTCGCTTGGCTTCCGTCCATGCGTAAACTCGTTGTCGTCCTCGCTCTTGCCTGCGCTCCCTCTCTGTTCGCACAGACCGTCACGATTGGCGCGTTCCCGCCGCAAGGCGCGTTGGAGTTCTCGTCTTCGCCGGCAACGTACGTCGATCTCACCCACCCGGCCACGGCTTCCGGTGCGATCAGCTCGGTCATGGTCCGCTGGTTCATCAGCGGCGGCGGCACTTGCTCGAACGCGTTCAAAGTGAAGTTCATCCACCCGAACCTGAACGGCACCGCTTTTTCGGTCACCGAGCGCGGACCGTTCAATGCGACGCTGGGCGACGTCACGGTACAGATCTCGCCGACCGTGTCGGTATCGGCCGGCGATTACATTGGCATCACGGTTCTTCAACCTTTCAACACCTGCGGCGGCGTGACGTTCACCACGACGGATCCTTCGCAGCGGTTCTGGCGGCAAACCGCGGACCTCGGCGCGACCGGCGATTTCAGCAACGGAACGTTCTCGCACGGGGTGACGCTCGCGGCCCTCGGCCGGAGCGGAACTGAATATCTCGCGGGAGTCGTCACGGCCGCCGGTGCGACCCAGGGCGTCGGCGCGTTCTTCCGCACCGCAATGCAGCTCACGAATTCGGATGCGTTCTCGAACGCGATCGGACGTCTCGTCTATCACGCACAAGGCCGCCCGGCCGCAACGAACGACCCATCACTCCAGTTCAATGTCCCGCCGCTCGGGACGCTCTCCTATTCCGACGTGGTGACGCAGATGGGGCTGTCGGGTCTCGGATCGATGGATGTGATGATGACGCAAGGCCCGCTTCCGGCGATCACCACGCGCGTCTTCAGCGACAACGGGCCGGCCGGCACTCTCGGATTCACCGAGGACACGATCGCGCCGGAGCTGGCGGTCAGTGCGCCGCAATATGCCACGCTCACGCTGCCTGCCGACCTGACGAACTTCCGGATGAACATCGGCGTCCGGTCGCTGAGCGATGGCGCGACGATTGCCGCCACCTACATCGACGCGGGCGGCCATGAAATCGGCTTCCCGCCGACGAAGGTCTACCAGCCGAACTACTTCGAGCAGGTGACGGTCTCCGACTTTGTCGGCACGACCACCCTCGCGCCAAACGGCAGCATCCAGATCTACGTCACCGCGGGCTCCGCGATCGTCTACGCGTCGACCACGGACAACCGCACCAGCGACAGCTCCATCAAGTTCGCGGGCCGGTAAGGGTAGGGAATCCCGCGCTTCTGGCACTCCCTAATTAAATAGGGGGTTCATCAAGTGCCATCGGCGCGGTTCGCGGCCCTCGCCCTCGCCGGGCTTTTCTCGATGCCACCGCCGGCGACGGCGCAGACCGCGCCTTCGCTCGGTTCGGCGGCCAGCTTCGCCGTCCTCGGAGGATCGGCGGTCACGGATTCGGGATCGTCGATCGTTACCGGAAACGCCGGCGTCAGCCCCGGCCACACGATCAGCGGATTCACTGCCGGCTCCGTGCAAATCGGCGCCATCTACGTTGATGACGCTCTCGCGCGACAGGCGCAAAAGGACAACATCGCCGCCTATGCCGACCTCGCCGCGGGCACGTGCACGCCCGCTTCCGGAACGACCCTCGGCCCCGGCATCTACTGCTTCACCTCTCCGTTGACCGGAGTGCTCACCCTTGACGCGAAAGACGATCCTCACGCCGTGTGGATCTTTCGCACCGCCGCGCTGACCACCAGCCCGAATGCGGTCGTCCGTGTGATCAACGGCGGCTGCGAAGGGAACGTGTTCTGGCGGGTGGCCAGGTCTGCGACCCTCGCCGCAGGGACGCAGTTCGCCGGCAGCATTCTGGCCCTCTCAGACATCACGCTGGAGAACGGCGCGAGCCTCTCCGGCCGGGCGCTGTCGCAGACCGGCCGCGTCAGTCTCGACCACAACAAGGTCTCCCTCTGCTGCGATCCGAGCGACACGGTCACTCTGACACCGGCCACTTTCGACCGCGGATCGGTTGGAGTTTTCTACAGCGCGACGTTCCATTCCACCGCCGGTACGCCGCCGTACACGTATGCATTCTCCGAAGGCGTTCCGCCGGGGCTGACATCATCCGGCGACACGCTGTCGGGACTGCCCAGCAAGGGCGGAACGTATTCGTTCTTCGTCACCGCGACCGATGCCCGCGGCTGTCACGACACGCGCGAGTACACCATCATCATCTGCGGAATCGTCATCAATCCGCCCGAACTGCCGAAGACGTGCGACGTCAATCAAACGATCACCGCCAGCGGGGGAACGCCGCCGTACACGCTCACAGCCACGACTCCGACCGGCGTGACGTTTGATCCCGCCACCGGAGTGCTTTCGGGCACGCCGGCGACGCCCGGCTGCTTCCCGGTCACGATCAGCGTGAGCGACCAGAACGGCTGCGCCGCCAACCGGACGTACACGATCTGCAACCTCGGGATTGAGCCGGCGAGCCTCCCGACAGGAGTGGATGGAGCTCTCTATCCGACGACGATCATTGGCGCGCCCGGAACTACTGCGTCATACACGTGCCTCATCGCCGGATTGCCGGCCGGCATGGTGCCCACCGGGTGCGCGATCGGCGGGACGCCGGCAGCGGCCGGCTGCTCCACTGTCACCGTGACCGTCACCGCCCTGGGCTTCACCTGCAGCCGGACGTACATGCTGTGCGTCGACGAGTCTCCGATCGTCATTTCGCCGAGCACGCTGCCCAAGGCCTGTGCAGGCGCGCAATACAGTCAAACGTTCAGTGCCATGGGCGGCAAGCCGTCCTATACCTTCAAGATCGATCCGCCATCACCTCTTGGCCTGACGTTCGCCAACGGTGTGCTGAGCGGCGTACCTCAATCCGCGGGGTGCGTCGACGTCACCGTCACCGTCACTGACGGAAACAACCTCACAGCGACGAAGGTGTACAAAAACTTCTGCAGCGACAAAGTGATCGTCAAACCTGACGAGCTCCCGGATGCGCAGGCGGGTGTCTTCTATAGCCGGACGGCCGTTGCTAGCGGCGGCGAGGGCGACTACGCGTACAGCGCCTCAGGCTTGTCGTGCGGCCTGTCGCTCGACGCGAAGACCGGAGTGATCTCGGGCACGCCGGCCGCGGGCTGCTCGATCATCTTCACGATTACAGCCACCGACAAGAACGGCTGCAGCGGCAATCACAACTACCAGATCGACGTGAGCTGTCAGCCGATCGCGATTTCTCCTGCGTCTCTTCCCGGCGGGAACGTGAGCTCGCCTTACAGTCAGACGATCACCGCCACCGGCGGCACTCCCCCCTACACGTTCACGGTCGTATCGGGCACCCTCCCGCCCGGTCTGATCCTCGCTTCGGGCGGGGTGCTGTCGGGAACTCCGGCCACGGTCGGCACCTACTGCTTCGACGCCGGGGCAGCCGACTCGGCCGGCTGCGCGACGATCATCTCGTACACGATCGTCATCAGCGCCGCGTCGTGCCCTGCCGGAACGGTCATCGTCCTCTCGCCGCCTTCCCTTCCAGCCGCCATCACGTACTCGCCGTACAACCAGGCCCTCACCGCAACCGGCGGCACGCCGCCCTATACGTTCGCCATCACCTCAGGCACCCTCCCGCCGGGTCTGACGCTCAACTCTGCAACCGGCGTCGTCTCCGGCACACCGACCACCAGCGGCCACTACACCCTGACCATCGGCGCCACCGACGCGAACGGCTGCTTCGGCTCCATGGGCTGCACGGTGGTCATGACCGTGGACATCCCGGCGACGTCCGAGTGGGAGATGGTGATTCTTGCGGGCGTGCTCGCCTTGGCGGGTGTCGCGACACTGAAAGACCGAGGTTGAACGTGGGCAAGAAAAATAAATCGAAACACTGGTATCGGTCACTCAGCTCCTGGCAAATGGTGCTGACGATCCTCGTCGCGGTACTTACGGCGTTCACGGCGTTTTTTCAGGTCATCACTTGGCACCGTGACCGTGACTCGGCGACATCCGTCATCATGACGAAATTCGACACGGACACAATTTCGCTTCTCGCGTGGAACAGCGGCAGAGCACCGTCGACCGTTGTGAAGTGCATGCTGGAATTTGGCCCGTTGACGTACGAAGACATGCGGCTTGTGCCCGTCGACGACAGCATGCGGATGATCATTCCACCCACCACCGCGTCCATCAACGGGGTCGCGCTCAAGTTGAGGCTTCCAACACTGACGAAGCGGTGCACGGCAAGGAGAAACACGGGCGAACCGGCGGTACGAGTCGACGTTGAAGAATCCAACGGCCCGAAGATGCTCCGTCTCCCGCTCTCAATGGCGGATATCGGCGTGATCAGGGACAAGAAAAACCTCCTTCAGGTGGATCCATGCAAATAGTCCGTTCATTGCTCGCCGGCGTCATGGCCGTCCTCTTCGCGGCTGCCGCCTATGCGCAGAAGAAAGCCGTCGACGTCGTCGAGGTCCGTTTCGAATCGAAGAGCTGCAGCGATAAAACACCCAAGCGAGTCATCATCTTCAACGCGGGGGAGGAACCGCACGAATACCCTCTGACGCTCAAAGACGGACGTTGGGTTTGGGAGGCTAAACCTACGCTCTACGCGAGCACCGGTAATATCTACGCAAGAGCTGGTTTTGCCGATGGCGATACCGACTGCAACACGCCGGCGGACTTCAACTCACAATCGGAGCAGCGAGTGATGGTGTTCGATTTCGCGGCGTGCAGCGAACCTCTGCATACGGTGACCATGACCGCAAAGAAGCCGGTCGCCGTCCGTTACTCGCGGTACGTGCCGAAGATGGACGGAAAGTGGAGCACACCGTGTCGCGAGCAACGTAGCCCGCTTTCGAGCGCGCCGATCGTGGTGGACGAGCTCTGGGCATCGAGGGAAACCTTCCTGGTGCAACTGGCGGACGTGCCGGTGCCGCTATTCATTCTTTCGCCGATCGTTCCCTATCCCTTGCTCACGGCAAAGCAGGAGCGCCGTGCCGCCATCGTTTTCAATTCCAAGACTCAAAAGCACGCGACGAAAAACGGCGACTCGCTGCGACGCGCCGACATCGTCGATGTAATGGAGACCCAATGGTGGGCAACGCCGAAGCGATACGGTCCAAACTTCCGCGACAGCAACGACAAAAGGCTTTCCAAGGCGGGCCTGAAAACGCTGCTCCTCGAGGTGAAGTGATGCGGCTTCGAACTTTGCTGGTTGCAATCACGGCGGGCCTCATCACGGCCGCCGCCTCGGCGCAGCAGGATGCGCCTTATGACCCCGACACTTTCGTCGATCCCGGCGCCGGAAAGGGGATGCTGTTCATATCGCGCCTCGTCGCCGGCGCCGGACAAAATCTCAGCGGCGAAGGACGGCCGCTCCGTAAGGACGTTGGCATCGTTCACCTCGCTAACAGCTTTTATGTCTCGCGATTCGAATTCGACTACAAGCTCACCCAGCTGTTCGGCGGAGGGTCGGCTCCCGACGTCTTCCGGTGCGGCTGCTCTCCGCCCGTTTACTTCCCCACTCCGCCGCCCGCCGGTGCCACGCCGCAGGCGCCGCCGCTCGGATCGAAGAACAGCTTGCAGATCGGCTTCTATCAGGTCCGCAAGGGTTCGGAGGACTCACGTGTCGTCCTGCGCTACCGGCTGCTGGTGAGCCGTCAGACGTTCGATACGGCGATCCGGTCAACGACAACGGGAGACATCGTGGAGCGCCGCGCCGGCCGCGACCAGTCGGTCGGTCTCGAGGCCGACACGCAATTCAGCATTCACGGACATCAATTCTGGGGCTCTCTCGACTACATTCGGACGGCCACCTCCGGCACGATCTCCGATCGGACGCAGCAGCAGTTCTTCTATACGAGCCGCTTCCCCGGCCGCGCTCTGGGGCCGGTTCTCATCCGCGCGACTCTCGGCGTGGGAGGTGTTACGGGCCGGGGCGCTGGAGGACTGAATCTGATCAATCCCGCCTTCGAAGCGTTTTGGCACCACGACGCGACCGACGCGAATTTTCACCTCGTCTGGAGTCCACAGTCCGTTCGCAGTGGTCTGGAGGGATGGCACACCCAAAGCCAGATCGCGTTGTTCGTCGACCGCGCGCTCTTCGTGAAACTCTTCCGCTGAACCCCTGCGACTTCGATTTGCAGACACTCGTCAGTGCAGCAGCCGGCTCATAAAGCGGAATGCCTCCACGGCTTGCCTGCTCGCGACCAGAAAGAGCGCGGCGGACATGACCCCCGCCACCACTGTCACGCCGAACATGAAATTTGCGCTCCTCCTCCATGCAGCGGAGTGGCCGTCATTACCTTCGCGTTCCTGACTGCTGAGGCAATTCGTAAAAAAGATCGTGCCATACGCCAATAGCGCCAGGAACGTTGCCCAAATGTAATATTGAAGTGCAGCTACAAACACTTCGCTGCTTCCGCGGGTCAATGCGTGGCTGTCCCAGAGATGGCCGACCATTGTCAACACTGTGATCGTGGCGCCGGCGTTGATCGTCAGTAACGCACGCAGGGCCGATTGGCCGCTGCTCACGACCGTGTCGTATTTCTTTAACGGATCGACGTGGACGGGTGGCGCAGGCGCGGTTGACATTGCGCAATCCTCTTAACAGAGGAGTGCCCGCCGCGCGCCTTTCGCCCCCCGTGGATCCGTGAACGATCACTCGTCTGCCGTTCGCAGCGAGGCGTTCCAGTCGCCATCGCGGTCGCGCAGGACTTCGACGTGCCAAGGCTGGCAGCAGACAGGACAGTCCTGAACGTACGCCTGACGGCTGCCCCCGCCTTCATCGACGTCGAGATCGGCCGGCTCGCCGCAGTACGGACAGCTCACCAGTATGGTCACTTCCTATGATCGTTCACGTCCCGCTCGGGCAACTGCTGCTCGGGGTTGTAGTCCGGCGGGAGCGGCGCGCCGGGGGTCGCGTGAGCGCGGCGCAGGCGTGAGTGGCGATAGCCGTAGCCAACATAGACGACCATGCCCGCGGCGAGCCAGTAGACGAATCGCCACCACGAGCTGGGCGGCAGATAGATCGCCAGGCCGACGCACGAGAGGGCGCCGAGGATCGGCAGCAGGTACGTGCCGCCCGGGACCCTGAACGGGCGTTCGCGATCGGGGTCCTTGATGCGCAGGATCATGATGCCCATGCAGACGAGGATGAACGCGAAGAGCGTCCCGATGTTCGTCAGGTCGACCATCGCATCGAGCGACGTGAACATCGCCGTCACACCGACGAGGACGCCGGTGAGGATCGTCGAGACGTGTGGCGTCCCGAACCGCGGGTGCACTTTCGAGAACCACCCCGGCAGCAGACCGTCGCGCGACATCGCGAAGAAGATGCGCGGCTGGCCGAGCTGGAAGACGAGTAGCACCGCAGTGTGTGCGATGACCGAGCCGAGCGCCACGACGCCCACCATCCAGTTCGGCATCGAGACGAACTTCATCGCCATCGTGAGCGGCTCGGCCTGTTCGCTCGAGAGAGTCTTCACGAGGGCGCTGTACGGCACCATGCCGGTGAACACCGCCGCGATCGCGGCGTAAATGATCGTGCAGACGATGAGCGAGCCGATGATGCCGATCGGCATGTCGCGCTTCGGATTGCGCGCCTCTTCCGCGGTCGTCGAGACGGCGTCGAATCCGATGTAGGCGAAGAAGACGATCGCCGCGCCGGTGATCACGCCGTGGAAGCCGTTCGGCGCGAACGGGTGCCAGTGCGCCGGCTTGACGAACTTGAGGCTGACGAGCACGAAAAAGCCGAGGACCACCAGCTTGATCGCGACCATGTAGAAGTTGAAGCTCGCCGACTCGCGGATGCCCCACACCAGCACGACCGTGATGGCCGCGACGATCACGAAAGCCAGGAGGTTGAAGACGATCGGGAATCCGAAGATGTGCGGCGCATGCGCGACCAGGTCGGGCATCTTCGCGGCCGCGGTGGTGTAGTCGATCTTCATCCACGGCGGCAGCGAGATCCCGAAACCCTCGAGGAGGGTGTTCATGTAATTCGCCCACGAGATCGCGACCGCGACGTTGCCGATCGCGTACTCGAGCATCAGGTCCCAGCCGATGATCCACGCCACGAGCTCGCCGAGGGTGGCGTACGAGTACGTGTAGGCGGAACCGGCGACGGGGACCATCGACGCGAACTCGGCGTAGCAGAGTGCCGAGAAGCCGCAGACGACCGCGGTCAGCACGAACGACAGCATGAGCGCCGGGCCGGCGCCGGGCCGGTGAGCATCGCCCGCCGCCGCGGTGCCGATCGTCGCGAAGATGCCGGCTCCGATGATCGCACCGATGCCGAGGGCCACGAGGTTCCACGGCCCGAGCACCTTCTTGAGCTGGTGCCCCTCTTCCTGCGTCTCGGCGACGAGGTCGTCGAGCGACTTGGTGCGGAACAGTTCGCGAATACGCATGAGTGCGCGAATGATAAACGAGCGCCCGGATCCCATTACAATTCGCCCTTTCGATCTCAGGAGGCCCACATGTCCGCTATCGAGCAGCCGCTCACCTCGAAGTACCCACCCGTGCAGAACTACATCGGAGGGGAGTTCGTCCCCGGCAGCGCGCGAGAGGAACTCGACGTCACGAATCCTGCCGACGGCAGCGTGATCTCGCGCGTTCCTTTGTCAGCGGCCGACGACGTCGATCGCGCGGTCGAGGCGGCGAAGCGCGCGTTTCCCGGCTGGTCGGCGATGCCGATCAAGGAGCGGGTGCAGGTCTTCTTTCGGTACAAGGCGCTGCTCGAAAAGAACATCGACTCGCTGGCGCAGCTCGTCACCGAGGAGAACGGGAAGATCGACAGCGAGGCACGCGCCGAGGTGCTCAAATCGGCCGAGCTGACCGAGTTCGCCTGCTCGCTTCCGCAGATCACCGCGGGCGAGGTGCTGGAAGTATCGCGCGGAGTCGAGTGTCGCGTGGAGCGTTTCCCCGTCGGCATCGTCGCGTCGATCACCCCCTTCAACTTCCCGAACATGGTCCCCAACTGGACGATCCCGAACGCGATCGCCCTCGGCAACTGCATGATCCTCAAGCCGAGCGAGCAGGTGCCCATCAGCGCCGGCCGGATCGCCGAGCTGCTGCGCGAAGCGGGACTGCCCGACGGCGTCCTGAACGTCGTGCACGGCGGACAAGCGACCGTCGAGGCGATTTGCGACCATCCCGGTATCGACGCGATCTCGTTCGTCGGATCGACGAAGGTCGCGAAGATCGTCTATCGCCGCGGCTCCGGCTCGTCCAACCTCAAGCGCGTCCTCGCCCTCGGTGGCGCGAAGAATCACCTCATCGTGATGCCGGACGCCGAGCCGGAGATGACGTCGAACAACGTCGTCGCCTCGATGTCGGGCTGCGCCGGGCAGCGCTGCATGGCGGCGTCCGTGATGATGGCGGTCGGCAACTCGCAGCACATCATCGACCGGATGGTCGGCGCGATGCGCGCGATGGTGCCGGGCGTCCACGTCGGCCCGGTCATCTCGGCCGCGGCGAAAGCGCGAATCGAGAGCTACATCACCGAGGCGGAGAAGATGGGGGCGAAAGTCCTCGTCGACGGCCGCGGCTACGTCGTGAACGGGAAAGAGAACGGCTACTACGTCGGCCCGACGCTCATCGACTTCGTCACGCCCGACATGAAGATCGCGCAGGAAGAGGTTTTCGGGCCGGTGATGGTCATCATCCGCGCGAAAGACGTCAACGAGGCGCTCGACGTGCAGAAGCGGTCGCACTACGGCAACGCGGCGAGCGTCTTCACCGAGAGCGGCGGCGTCGCGCGTTACGTCATGGAGAACGCCAGCGCCGGCATGGTCGGCGTCAACGTCGGCGTCCCGGTCCCGCGCGAGCCGTTCGGCTTCGGCGGTTGGAACGAGTCGAAGTTCGGCGTCGGCGACATCACCGGCCGCGGCTCGATCGAGTTCTGGACCAAGTCGAAAAAGATGACGACCAAGTGGAACAAGGAAGCGGGCGTGAACTGGATGTCGTAACGTCCGTCACATTCCGTCTCACGCAACACGGTGCTATCGTTCATCCCTCGCAAAAGGAGGGATTTCCCATGGACGTGCGCAATACCGCGCGTGAAACGACCTCGGCCTCCGTTACCACCAGCGAAAACCTCAACACCTACGAGATCGCGCAGCAGCAGTTCGATACCGCTGCGCAGTACGTCGCCGAGCTGCCGGAAGGGCTGCGGAACTGGCTCCGCGGGACGACGCGGCTGCAGAAGTTCGAGTTCCCGGTCGAGATGGACGACGGCAGCGTCCGGACGTTCTCCGGCTATCGCGCGCTCCACTCGCGCGTCCGCGGTCCCGGCAAGGGCGGCATCCGGTATCACCCCGAAGTGAACGGCGACGAAGTACGCGCTCTCGCCTCGTGGATGACGTGGAAATGTGCCGTCGCCGATATCCCGTTCGGCGGCGCGAAGGGCGGCATCGTCTGCGATCCGAAGCAGCTCTCGAAGAACGAGCTCCGCAGAATCACGCGCCGCTTCGTCGTCGAGCTCGGCGACACGATCGGGCCGCACACCGACATCCCCGCTCCCGATGTGAACACCGACGGAAGCACCATGGCGTCGATCTATGACACGTACGACATGATGCATCCCGGCAAGAACAACCTGCCCGTCGTCACCGGAAAGCCGATCCCGATGGGCGGCTCCCTCGGGCGCAACGAAGCGACGGCGCGCGGCTGCCTCTTCGCGACCGCTCGCGCCATCGCGCAGGGCGCCGTTCCCGGCCTGACGTCGCTGCGCGACGCTCGCGTCGTCATCCAGGGCTTCGGCAACGCCGGCTCGATCGCCACCCGTCTCTTCACCGAAGCGGGCGCCAAGGTGATCGCGGTGAGCGACTCGACCGGAGGCGTCTGCTCCGAGGATGGGATCGATTACCACGCCGCACTCGCGCACAAGAAACAGACGAAGTCGGTCGTCGGCCTCGAGGGGACGAAGAACATCTCGAACGCCGAGCTGCTGCAGATCGACTGCGAGATTCTGATCCCCGCCGCGTTCGAGAACCAGATTCGCGCCGACAACGTCGCCAACGTGAAGACGAAACTGATCGCCGAGGCGGCGAACGGTCCGACCACGCCGGCAGCCGATCGGGCGCTGTTCGATCGCAACATTCCGATCATCCCAGACATCCTCGCGAACTCGGGCGGCGTGACGGTCAGCTACTTCGAGTGGGTGCAGAACATCGAAAACGAGCACTGGAGCGAGGACGAGGTCAACACGAAGCTTCGCGACAAGATGGAATCCGCGACCGACGCCGTCCTCCAGATGCAACTCGAGATCAAGGACCGCAGCGGCGCCGAGGTGGACCTTCGCACCGCGGCATTCGCGCTCGCGATCAAGCGGGTCGCGAGCGTGGCGAACGTGCGGGGGATCTGGCCGTGATTTAGGCCTCGGTCCTCGGTCCTCGGTCCTCAGAGGGTCAGCGGATTACTGATCCGAGGTCTGAGGTCTGAGGACTGTCTCTTCGATACCTTCATCAAAACGAGGTGCAGCACGAACGCTACGCCGAAGCCGACGAACCATCCGTAGTCGAAGAGGATGTGCAGCGACTTGACGCGTAGTCCGATCCAGGCGAAGAAACAGCCGGCGACCGTGGCAACGACCGCGCGCCAGTTCCAGCCGCCGGCGTACCGGTACGCGCCGTGCTCGCGATAGAGGTCGGCGAGCTTGAGCTCCTTGTCGCGCACGAGCCAGTAGTCGGCGATCAGCACGCCGGCGATCGATCCGAGTCCGCCGCTGTAGCCGACCAGCCAGTCGAAGATGTACAGGTGCGGATCGGCGAGCAGCTTCCACGGCATCATCACGATGCCGAGGATGCCGGTGATCAGGCCGCCGGTCCGGAACGAGATCAGCTTCGGGAACGCGTTCGCGAAGTCGTTGGCCGGTGAGACGACATTCGCGGCGATGTTGACGCTGAGCGTCGCGACGACCACCGTGAACATCGAGACCGCGACCACCCACGCCTGCGAGAAGTGGCCGACGAGCTTGACCGGGTCCCAAAGCTCGGTCATCGGCTCGTTCGGATAGATCACCATCGCGGCGCTGGTGATGATGACGCTCATCGCCGCGAAGACGGTCATCGTCGACGGCAGCGCCACGGTCTGCCCGATCGCCTGGTCGCGCTGGCTTCGGCCGAAGCGTGTGAAGTCCGGCATGTTCAGCGACAGCGTCGCCCAGAAGCCGATCATCGCCGTGAGCGACGGGATGAACACTGGCCGGAACTCGCTCCAAGTCCGCAGCTTGCCGGGATGCGTGACGAGGTAGCCGAGGCCGCCGGCGCGCCAGATCGCCCACGCGAGCAGGCCCGCGGTCATCACGAGCACGAACGGCGCGGCCCAGTTCTCCACCATCCGCAGCAGGTCCATGCCGCGATAGATGATGTAGATGTTCATCCCCCAGAACAGGAGAAAGCAGAGCCATTCGGTCGGCAGATGTCCGCCGATGACGACCTTGCCGAGGAGCGCCGGCCAGCCGGGGATCAACGAGTGGAGGAATGTGAAGAGCGCTTGTCCGCCGATCCATGCCTGGATGCCGAACCAGCCGCACGCCACGAGCGCGCGCATGATCGCCGGCAGGTTCGAGCCGAAGGTGCCGTAGCTCGCGCGCGCGAAGACCGGGAACGGGATGCCGTACTTGGTGCCGGGGTGCGAGTTCAGGAGGATCGGGACGAGGACGATCGTGTTGCCGAGGAGGATCGTGATGAGCGCCTGCCACCAGTTCATCCCGGCGCCGATGAGCCCCGACGACAGCATGTAGGTCGGGATGCAGTGCGCCATCGAGATCCAGAGGGCGGCGTAGTTGTACGTCGTCCAGTTGCGCTTCGCGACGGGCACAGGCGCAAGGTCTTCGCTGTAGAGACGGCTCGTCTCGATGGCTGCGTGGTCGCGCAGCTCGACGCGGCCGTCTTCGTGGCGAATGACGTCATCTGGCATGGGGCGTCTCCTCGGGGGAACGGTTGGTTTTCGGAAGATTGTAAGCCAGTGCTCAGTGCTTAGGGCTTAGGTGTTTCCGAAGCACTAAGCACTACCCACTAAGCACTAGAATCAGCGGATGCCCGTCCTCGCCTGCCCTGACTGCGGCCACGACGTCTCGACGATGGCCCCGGCGTGCCCGCATTGCGGGCGTCCGATGAACGCGCCGCAGTCGGCGCTGCAGCCGCCGCCTCCCGTCGTCGGTCCCGAGGAGACGCTGTGGAAGGGGACGCCGTCGCCGAAGGTGCTGATCGGACGGGTGATCGGGTTGATCGTCATCGTCATCGCGATCCCGTGGGCCGCGCACTGGTTCGCGGGGACCACCAACGCGCCCGATCAGCAGACGACCATCAGGCACGTCGGCTGGTGGCTCATGGGTATCGTCTTCGCCATCCAGCTCACCCGCCTGATCATTGCTCTGATGCGCATCCGTAGCACCCTCTACACGATCACCACGCAGCGCATCCTGATCGAGAACGGCATCCTGTCGAAAGCGCTCAACGAGATCGACCTCCGGACGATCGACGACACGCAGTTCTACCAGTCCTTCACCGCCCGCATGCTCGGCATCGGCAACGTCACGCTGATCTCGACGGACAAGCAGGAGCCGGTGCTCGTCCTCCACAGCGTGCCCGATCCGCGGAATCTTCGCGAGACGATCCGGAGCAATGCGTACCGGATGAGTCAGCGGCAGCTATTCACGCGTCAGGCTTAGGTCCGTTCCGCTGTCGACGCGACCGCCATGCCGATCGCGAGACCGACCGCCGCACCGCCGATGAAGTCCAGAAGATTCGCAGAGAGGTTGATCGCCCCGAAGTGGCCGAGAGCCCAGACGACGACTGCGACTAGGGTCAG
>DASYSN010000046.1:0-3080 GCA_036003305.1 Thermoanaerobaculia bacterium | reverse complement strand
GGATTCGAACTGCATGAGCGGCGAATGATAAACCCCGTACAATCCGCGCATGCAGCAATACCTCGACCTCGTCCGGACGATTCTCGATCACGGGAACCCGAAGTCCGACCGCACAGGGACCGGGACGCTGTCGATCTTCGGACATCAACTGCGGTTCGACCTGCAAGGCGGGTTTCCGCTCGTGACGACGAAGAAGGTGCACATACGCTCGATCATCGTGGAGCTGCTGTGGTTCCTGCGTGGGGAAACGAATGTGCGGTTCCTTCGCGAGAACAACGTCACGATCTGGGACGAGTGGGCGGACGCGAACGGCGAGCTGGGGCCGGTTTATGGCTATCAGTGGCGCAACTGGCCGGCGCCGGACGGGCAGCACATTGACCAGATCAGCCGAGTGATCGGCAACATCAAGAGCAATCCCGACTCGCGGCGGCACGTCGTCAGCGCCTGGAATGTGGCGGATCTCGACCGGATGGCGCTGCAGCCGTGCCACGCGCTTTTCCAGTTTTACGTCGCGAACGGCCGGCTCTCCTGCCACATGTACCAGCGCAGCGCCGACGTGTTCCTCGGCGTCCCGTTCAACATCGCCTCGTACGCGCTGCTGACGATGATGGTCGCGCAGGTGTGCGACCTCGAGCCGGGTGACTTCATCCACAGCTTCGGCGACGTGCACCTCTACGCGAACCACGTGGCTCAGGCGAAGCTGCAGCTCGAGCGCGATCCGCGGCCGCTGCCGTCGATGAAGCTGAACCCGGCGGTGCGGTCGATCTTCGACTTCATGCTCACCGACTTCACGCTCGAGAACTACGATCCGCATCCCGGCATCAAGGCACCGATTGCTGTATGAGGCTGTCGATCATCGTTGCCGTCGCCACGAACGGCGTCATCGGACGTGACAACAAGCTCCCGTGGCACCTCTCGACCGATCTGAAGCGCTTCAAGACGCTCACGAGCGGGCACACGGTGATCATGGGCCGCAAGACGTTCGACGAGATCGGGCGCAAGCCGCTGCCGAACCGGACGAACATCGTCGTCAGCCGCGGTGTGGCGCCGGCAATCCTGCCGGCGGACGTCCTCTTCGCTGCATCCGTCGACGAAGCGTTGTCGAAGATCCCGCGTACTGACGAAGAAGCGTTCATCATCGGCGGCGCCGAGATCGTCCGCCAGACGATGACGCGCGCCGACCGGATGTACATCACGCAGGTGCACGCCGACGTCCCGGGCGACACGTTCATGCCCGAGTTCGACGACGTGAACGAGTGGCGCCTCGTCGATCGCGAAGACTTCGAGGCGGACGCGAAGAACGACTACCCGTTCTCGTTTCTCATCTACGACCGCGTCGCGGCGCACGAGGAAAAGGCGGGATACGACGAGCAGGGGTAGGCGCGCTTCGTGCTGTGCCCGCTAGTGCGGAGGTGCAGTACATGAGAACACTCCCAATCTCGATTCTCCTCGGCCTGGCGCTCGTCGCCTGCCAGCAGACGACGCAGTCGAACACGACGGTCGGCAGCACGAGCACGGTGAAGACGAGCACGACCACGGATACGGTATCGGTCGACACTGCGAAGACCGAGCACGCCAAAGAAGACCTCAAACAGGCTGGCGAACAGGCGAAGGTGGACCTCAGAAAAGCTGCCGCCGCAACCGGCACCGCTCTCGAGAAGGCGGGGAAGAAGCTGGAAGAGAAAGCGAACGAGAAGAAGCACTAGGACCAGGACTGTCATCCTGAGCCGGCGTAGCGCGGCGAAGGACCCGGTGCTGAAACGACGCGCTTCTCGTTTCAGCACCGGGTCCTTCGCCGTCTACGCGGCTCAGGATGACAGAGGCGTCTTCGCGGCTGGACGGAGGTGTACCATCCGCGCCGCTTGTACGTCAGGCTGCTCCGCGAGAATCGCCACTTCCGGCTGCTCTACATCGGGACGCTGATCTCGCTCGGCGGCGACTGGTTCCTCACTGTCGCGCTGCTCGACCTCGTGTTGACGCTGACCGGCTCGGCGACGCTTGCGTCGCTGATGCTGCTCTGCCAGATGCTCCCGATCTTCTTCTTCACGCCGATCGCGGGACACGTCGTCGATAAGGTCGACCGGCGCAAGCTGATGATCCTCGTCGATGTGCTGCGGACCGGCGCCTGTCTGCTGCCGCTCCTCGCGCGCACGCCGGCGATGCTTCCGTTCGCGTACCTCGGCGTGGTGCTGATCTCGATCGGCTCGTCCTACTTCGAGCCGGCGTCACAGGCCGCGCTCCCGAACATCGTAGCCACCGAAGACCTCGGCCCGGCCAATGTTCTGATGGGATCGACGTGGGGAACGATGCTCGCCGTCGGCGCTGCGATCGGCGGTCTCGTGACGATGAAGCTCGGCCGCGATCTCTCGTTTGTGATCGACGCGGTGAGCTTCCTCTTCTCGGCATTCGTTCTGTGGCGGATGCGCGCGCGGTTTTCCGAGGTGCGCTCGGCGCAGCACGAGCACCCGCCGCTCGTCGAGTCGATCCGTGAGACGGGCCGGTACGCGAAGACGCACCCGCGCGTGCTCGCGCTGCTCGTCGTCAAGGGCGGCTACGGGACCGGAGCGGGCGTCATCGCGATGCTGAGCGTCTTCGGCAAAGAAATCTTCCACGCCGGCGCGGTCGGCATCGGCCTTCTCTTCGCCGCGCGCGGCCTCGGCGCGCTGGTCGGCCCGTTTCTCGTTCGCGCCATCGCGAAGACGGACGAGTCGCAGTACCGCTCGATCACCGCCGCTGTCCTGATGTTCGCCCTCGGCTACGCCGGGCTCGGGCTCGCACCGACACTCACGATCGGCCTGGTCGCGATCTTCGTCGCGCACCTCGGCGGCGGCATCGCGTGGCAGGTCTCGAGCTACGGCCTGCAGCGCGAGAGCGACGACTGGATCCGCGGCCGTGTCTTCAGCGCCGACTACGGCATCCTGACGTTCACGATGGCGCTCTCGAGCCTCGTCGCCGGCGTGCTGTCCGACCGCATCGGGCCGTCCTTTGCGACCGTCGGCCTCGCGTCGGTCTGCGTCCTCTTCGCGGTGGTCTGGGGCATCGCTACGTGGTCGTTGTGGCGTCGCGTTCCATAGCGTCTT
>DASYSN010000045.1:0-2671 GCA_036003305.1 Thermoanaerobaculia bacterium | reverse complement strand
CGCGACGTTGCGGTACGCGCGAACCCACTGCGCGACGCAGCCGGGCATCCACACCTGCTCGGAGACGGTGTAGAGCGTCCCGGTCATCTTGTGGTTGACGGAGTCGATGAGCTGCAGACCCGGGAGCGGCTGACCGTTCTGCGGGCACGCGGGGTTCTGTCCGAAAAGCGGCAGAGCGAGAGCAAGCAAGAGCAACAGCAAAAGCGGTTTCACGTTCATCGTTCTGCTCCTCCTTAATCGGTGATGACGATCGTGCCGCGCTCGGCGGTGTTGGTGGGGTGGTTCTGGCAGTAGTAGTAGATGGTCTCCGGCGGGTTGTCCGCGTTGAGGACGTACCCGGGAGTCGACGACTTGAAACCGGGAATGGGATCGCAGAGGGCGGGCCCGATCGGGTTGTAGTTCTGATCGGTCGTGTACGGCTGGTGCGTATCGTTCGTCTGGTTGTTCCAGGCGACGGTGTCACCGCTTCCCGCGCTGAGCGCCGAACCGGATTGGCCGAACGCGTCGACGACGAAACCGCTGGACGTGATCATGATGGACCAGTTCTGGTCGGACATAGGGGATCCTCCTCTCGTGGGGCCTTCTGGGACGGATGCTGACACCTAGGAGAGTCGGGAAGGGTGCATTTCCCTACCCTGTACAATGCCCCCCTCCCCAAAAATGGAGACCAAAATGGAGAGAGGAGCGAATTGAATGGTTCCCAATCCACCCTCTGACATGCCCCGCGTCACCCCGCACATCTTCTACGACGACGTCGGAGCGGCCATCGACTGGCTCACGAATGCGTTCGGCTTTCCGATCCGGAACCGGATGACCGACAAGACCGGGCTGGTCGTCCATGGCGAGCTCGAGATCGGGCCGGAATCGCTCGTGATGCTCGGACTGACCGAGGAGCACGCGGAGTGGACCTCGCCCAAGACGATCGAAGGGAAAATCACCCACCGGCTCTACATCTTCGTGGACGACGTCGACGCGCACTACGCACAGGCCAAGGCCGCCGGCGCCGTCATCAACCGGGATATCGCCGACCAGTGGTGGGGCGACCGCTGCTACGAATGCATCGACCCGGAAGGGCATCGCTGGAAGTTCGCGACGCACATCTTCGACGTGGACAACAAGAACCTCAAGCGACCGGAGACGGCGTAGGAAGAGAAGAAACAGCAGCGATCACATCCCGCGCCCACGTTCCGGCGAAAGAGTCGCGGACGATGGTCAGGTTGCCGACGAAGTTGCCCTCGGTCGGAATGCCGATGACGGCGATGGTTTCGTTGACCGCGCCGTCCGCGCCGATCACGTGCTGGCTCCCCGGCGTCATGTCGATGGCGCCGGGGGCGTAGTCGCCGTTGCGGAAGGGACGGATGATGCCGCGGCGGCAGAGGTTGCGATAGAGCGGCGACGGGTCCGCCACGATGTCGGTCTTCGGAAAGCGCGCGTCGATGAGGACGTCGACGCCGTCGATGCGCGGCTGGCGTGAGTAGCGGAAGTCGATGACGCCTGCCTTCGTCAGCGCCAGGATCTTCTCGGCGTTGATCACGGGTGGTCCGAAGACGACGCGCTTGAATCGCGGGAAGTAGTCGTCGATCAGCGCCCGATGCGACTCCGGCGTGAAGCCGCCGAAGCGGAGCACGTTGTTCAGCGCCGTCCGGATCTCGTACCAGAGGCTGATCGGCGTCGCTTCGCGCTTCGCGGTCGC
The DNA here is from genome assembly GCA_036003305.1 of Thermoanaerobaculia bacterium. Classification (GTDB taxonomy): domain Bacteria; phylum Acidobacteriota; class Thermoanaerobaculia; order Gp7-AA8; family Gp7-AA8; genus DASXHZ01. The sequence continues at coordinate 978 of DASYSN010000045.1, read as the reverse complement.
GATCGCCTCTTCCATGTAGCTTGTCACGTTGTCGACGACGGGATTGATCGCGCTCCGCCAGTCGAAACCCTCCAGCTCCTGATCGATGAGCGGAATCACGTCGCGCTCGAAGTCGATCTGGCCGCGTGCTCGCAACTCCGCGAGCGCCTCATCGGTCACGAAACGGAGCTTCCGCGGCGGCGGGAAATCGTCCGGCTTCGGCGTCATCGGCAGCCCCGTGCGGCTGTACGGGTAGATCACCGCCGGCTCGTTTCCGCTCCGCACGTACGTTCCGCCTTTGAACCGCCCTCCCCTCCCCTCGGTCAGCTCGAGCACGGCGTCGATGAACGTCAGTCCGATCCCAAGCATCGCCACGCGCGATCCCGCGGGAACGGGACGCATCATCTCGGTCACCGGATAGACGAACGGGATGAAGACCTCGTGTGGCGCAGGCTTCCAGCCTGTGCCCCTTCGTTGATGCCCGGTCGCCAACAAGATCCTGTCCGCCCGAACCCCCGCCGGCTGCAAAACCCCATCGTCGATATCCGCCACCTCTTCGCCGTGACGCACGATCGTCATCCCCGGCGGAACATGGTCGAGGAGCCGTCGCAGGCAATCGCGCAGGTACCGGCCGACGACGGCGCGCGGGAGGTACTCATTGCCGGTCAGCGGCGCGCCGTACCAGTCGACAAAACTCGGTCCGCGACCGGCGGCCGGCGGTGGGTCGACGGCGTCCCAAAAATCGATCTCACCGACGGCGACGTTGACGATGATGTGATCCGGCTGCGTGGTGTCGTAGATTGGACTGCACTCTTCGCGATCAAAAACATGCACGACGAGCGGCTCGCCCGCCGGCCCCGCCGCGTATTCGGCGCAGAGGCGCTCGAGGCAGTGGAGACCCTTCGGCCCGAGGCCGACGATCGCGACCGTGGGTACGCTCAATCAGGACACCAGGAGGTCGTCGAGCGTGTAGCCGTAACGCTGCGGCGCGCGCGAGTA
>DASYSN010000044.1:0-10205 GCA_036003305.1 Thermoanaerobaculia bacterium | reverse complement strand
TTCATCATCCTTTGCCCCAACCACACCGGGCTCGGGCACTTCGCGGCGATCAATCGGAGTGGGGCTTGGCGGACGCCGCTCGGGGAAGTGCAGGTCGACGCGCCGCTCGCGGACAAGCTGATGGCGCATTCGAAGCTGCTCGCCGATGACTGGCAGGCGCATGCGCGAGAGCACTCGCTCGAGGTCCAGCTCCCGTTTCTGCAGCAGCTCCTCGGCGACTTCACGTTCGTTCCGATCTGCCTCGGGGCGCACCGATACGACTACGCGGAAGAGATCGGGAACGCGATCGCCGACGTGATTCGCGACGAGGATGAGGACATCGGCATCCTCGCCAGCAGCGACCTCAATCACTACGAAGATCAGGAGACGACGCTTCGGAAGGACCAGCTCGCGATCGATGAAGTGCTGAAGCTCGATCCGAAGGAGCTATGGCGCGTCGTCGACGAGTTCGACGTCTCGATGTGCGGCTTCATCCCGACGACCACGATGCTGATCGCTGCGCGGAAGCTCGGCGCGAGGAGTGCACGGATGATCAAGCACGCCACGAGCGGCGACATCAACGGCGACTACGCGCACGTCGTGGGGTATGCGGCGATGATCGTGGCGAATTGAAGGGTTATTTCGCTAAACTTGTGGTGTGACGGAAGACGCTAAGAAGTTCCTGGCCACCGCACTCAGCTTCTCGGAGCACGAACGTGCCGAAATTGCGGCGCGGCTACTCGAAAGCTTGGATGAGGTGGAGTCGGATGACATCGACGAGGCTTGGGCGCGCGAGATTGAACATCGTTGCGCGGCGCTCGACAGCGGTGAGGCAGTCACTTCGGACTGGAACGAGTTCCGCTCCCGGATTGAGCGCGACATCTTGAAGCGGTGACGAAGGCCGTTCGGACAAGCTCCTTCGCGGAAGCCGAGATCGAGTATTACCTGGCTCGCTATCAGTCCGAGTCAGGTCGTCTGCGCGACAGGCTCTGGGACGACATACAAACGGTTGTGGATCTCATCGCCGAACATCCTTCGATCGGCGAAGTCGTTCGGCGTACCCACGGCCGCGTACGCCGTTTTCCACTGCGACACTTTCCCTTCTTCGTGATCTACCGCGATCGGACCGACGACTTGCAGATCGTCGCGCTCGCACATGTAAGACGGAAGCCGAACTATTGGCGGCATCGTCTTAAATTCGAATCCAACTAGCTTCCGTGCATCCTCCGCCCTCACGATAGAGTTACCGCCCATGCGAATCCTCTTTGCCACCGCCGAGGTGGCGCCGATTGCCAAGACCGGCGGCCTGGGTGACGTTTGCGGGGCGCTGCCGAAGGTGTTGCGGAAGCTGGGGCACGACGTGGTCGTCGTCACGCCGTTTTACCGGCAGTCGGGGGAGTGGTTCGAAGCGAACGGTGTCGTGCCGGAGATTGCGTCGCCGCCGGCGGCGATTACGTGGGCGAACTGGTCGGCGGAGGCGGGGCTATTGCGGTCGACGCTGCCGGGGACGGACATCCCGCTGCTCCTCGTCGAGAACGATCACTTCTTCAATCGGGACCAGATCTATGCGCCGCGCGCTGACGGGGTCGACGACTTCCTGCAGCGGTTCACCTTCTTCTGCCGCGCGGTGATCCATGCGGCGGATGCGATCGGGTTCGTGCCCGACGTCCTTCACGCGCACGACTGGCACACGGCGCTGCTGCCGGTCTACCTGCACAGCGGCCTGCGCGGAAACCCGAACTTCCGCCACACGCGATCGGTCTTCACGATCCACAACCTCAACTACCAAGGGAACGCGCCGGGGCCGGCGTTCGCGGTGACGGGGCTGCACAGCCGCTATTGGGCGCCGGACGCGCTCGAGCACTTCGGGCAGGTCAATCCGATGAAGGGCGGGATCATCTTCGCCGACCAGGTGACGACGGTCTCACCGACGTACGCGCGCGAGATCCAGACGCAGGAGCTCGGGGCAGGACTCGACGGCATCCTCCGCAGCCTCTCGTTCAAGCTCTCCGGAATCCTCAACGGCATCGACATCGAAGAGTGGAATCCGGAGAGCGACGCGCACATCGCCTCGAAGTACTCGCGCGAGAAGCTCGCGGGGAAGAACTTCAGCAAGCGCGCGCTGCTCCGCGAGGTGAAGATGACGCTGAAAGCGAAGACGCCGCTGCTCGCGGTGGTCTCGCGCCTCGTCGACCAGAAGGGTTTTCAGATGCTGACGCCGGTCCTCGGCCGTCTCCTGCGCGCGGGCGCGCAGGCGGTCATCCTCGGCAGCGGCGATCCGGCGATCGAGCAGGCGTTCCGAACGATTGCGGCCGAGGAGCCGGAGAGCTGCCGGGTGGAAATCGGATTCGACAACGCGCTCGCGCATCGCATCTACGCGGGCGCGGACATCCTGCTCATGCCGTCGATGTATGAACCGTGCGGGCTGAATCAGATGTACGCGCTGCGCTATGGCACGGTGCCGGTGGTGCGCTTTACCGGCGGGCTCGCGGACACGGTCGTTCCGTTCGACGGTACGAACGTCGAGGAGGCGAACGGCTTCGGCTATCTCAGCACCTCGCCGCGCGATCTCTACGCGGCGGTGTGGCTCGCGATGCTGAACTTCCGCGAGCCGAAGACGTGGAAGCAACTGCAGACGAACGGCATGGCGGCCGATCACTCGTGGGACCGCGCCGCGCGCGAGTACGAGCACGTCTACGCGCGGGCGATGGCGATATGAGCAAGCGCGAAGCGTACGAAGAATGCCTGCGCGAGATCCGCGCGATCTGGAGCGACGAAGGCGGCATCTCGCTCGACGACATCGCGCTGATGGCGACGATCAACTCGATCCTCGTCCAGCACTTCGACCACTACTTCTGGACCGGCTTCTATCGCGTCTGCGGCGATCGCCTCGCCGTCGGTCCGTACATCGGTACCGTCGGCTGCCTGCAGATCGAATTCGGCAAAGGTGTGGTGGGGACGTGCGCCGCGAAGCGGGAGACGATCATCGTCCCCGACGTGAATGCGTTCCCCGGACACATCGCCTGCGACTCGCGCTCGAAGTCGGAGATCTGTGTGCCGGTGCTCGATCGTGACCGGCAGCTCGTCGCGGTGCTCGACGTAGACTCCGATCGTTTCAACGCATTCGACGAAGACGATCGCGCCGGCCTCGAAAAAATCGTCGCGCTATTCGCTGAGTAAATCGAGGATCGCCGTCAGCTCGCGTTTCACGTCGACGAGGGCAGCCCGCGCCTTGTCATCCCGAGCGGAGCGAGGAACCTGGGCGGGTGGAGGCGCGCCAACCGTAGCGACGGGCTCCGGCGAAGCCTGCTCCGCCTCCAGCTTCTTCTTCGCCCCCGCGATCGTGAACCCTTCGGAGTACAGCAACTGCTTGATGCGAAGGATGATGTCGATCTCGCGCTGCGTGTAGAGCCGCTGTCCGCCGCCGCTCTTGTTCGGCGCGAGCGCGGCGAACTCGGTCTCCCAATAACGCAGAACGTACGGCTGCACGTCCGCGATCCGGCAGACCTCGCCGATCTTGTACAGCCGCTTGTCCTCGGCCACTTCCGTCATCGAAAACGATTATAGGACCGCCCCGCCCTGCACATCGGCTTGTGAGCCTTCGTACATCGCCCTGTACGCGCTGGCACCGTTTGCGACGTTGCGTCCCACTACATTCCTGCTCAACTCCGGAATCCTCAGGAGCCCGGGAAGGAGAGCGCCAGAATGAGCGCAACCAAGTATCCTCCGGACCACGAGACGATCGCCGCCCGTCTCGAACGCTCCGGCGTCAGCCGACGACATTTCCTTTCATTCTGCGGCAAGTTAGCGGTCGTGGCCCCGATGGGCCTGGCCATCACCAGCAAGTTGACACCCGAGGCAATTGCCGCAACGGTCGGTGCGGCGAAACGTCCGAGCGTCATCTGGTTGCACATGCAGGACTGCACGGGATGCACCGAAACGCTCCTGCGCACCTCGCAACCGGACCTTGCGACGCTGATCCTCAACGTCATCTCGCTCGACTATCACGAGACCGTCATGGCTGCTTCCGGCCACGACGCGGAGCTCGCGCTGGAAGACGCGATGAACGCGAACGACGGCAAGTTCATCTGCGTCGTCGAAGGATCGATCCCGACCAAGGACCAGGGCAAGTACCTGTACCTCGCGGGCAAACCCGGCATCCAGGTTCTCGACGAAGTCACCAAACGCGCCGCGGCGGTCGTCTCGATCGGCTCGTGTGCGTCGTGGGGCGGCGTTGGATCGGCGGGGCCGAATCCGACCGGCGCTACCGGCGTCGATCAGATCGTGAAGAACAAGCCGGTCATCAACATCCCCGGCTGCCCGCCGAACCCGTACATCGTGCTGGCCTCCATTCTCGAGTACGCGACCACCGGCAAAGTCCCGGCGCTCGACGAGTTCCATCGGCCGAAATTCGCGTACGACCGCACGATCCACGAACACTGTCCGCGCCGCGCCCACTTCGATGCGGGCCGCTTCGCGAAGGTGTTCGGCGATGACGGTCATCGCCAGGGATGGTGCCTCTATCGTCTCGGCTGCAAGGGTCCCGTCACGCACGCCTCGTGCTCGACGCGCCACTTCAACGAAGTGGTCGACGCCTGGCCGATCGGTATCGGACATCCGTGCGTCGGCTGCACCGAGCAGACGGTCGGATTCAAGATCCCGATCTTCCAGACCGTCGAGATCGGACGTCCCACTCCGCCCGACAGCTATCCCTCGATCTTCCCCGAGCACAAGCCGGTGAGCCCAGTGGCCACGGGTGTGGCGGGCGTGGTCGGTGGTGCGTTGATCGGAGCGGCTTTCATCGGCGCGAAGAAGCTTGGCGAGGTCGACTCGTCGGCGGAAACGAAGGAGTAAGCCGATGGAAGCGAATCGCCGCTCATTTCTCAAAGGATGTGCTGCGGCGGCGGCTATGACAGCGATTCCGGCGACGGCCCTGGCGCGCGAGCGCCGCACGGCCTCCGGCGACGCGGTCGGATTGTTGTACGACGCCACCAAATGCATCGGCTGCAAGTCGTGCTCGGTCGCCTGCAAGGAAGCCAACGGCCTTTCCGCGGACGGCACGGAGTTCGGCGGCGGCCTCTACGACGCCCCGACGTCGCTCAACGAGCGCACCAAGAGCGTGATCCAGCTCGTCCGCGATGAAGGGCAGTCCGCGTTCGTGAAGAAGCAGTGCATGCACTGCGTCGACCCCGGATGCGTCACGGCCTGCATGCTCGGCGCGATGACGAAGGACAAAGTCACCGGCATCGTCTCGTGGAACGGCGACACCTGCATCGGCTGCCGTTACTGCCAGCAGGCGTGTCCGTTCAACGCCGCGAAGTTCGAGTGGAGCAAGGCGCTGACGCCGAAGATCGTCAAGTGCGAGCTCTGCAAGGACCGTCTCGCGAAGGGGCAGCAGCCCGCGTGCGCCGAGGTTTGTCCGCGCGGCGCCGTCATCTACGGCAAGCGCGCCGACCTGCTCGATGAGGCGCACAAGCGCATCACAGGCAAGCCGAATCTCTACGTGAACAAGGTTTACGGCGAGACCGATCTCGGCGGGACGCAGGTGCTTTACCTCTCGCACGTCGATTTCGAAAAGCTCGGCTTCCGCTTCGACAGCGACCAGTCGGCTCCGTCAGTTCAGCAGACCGTGCAGCACGGCCTCTATCAGGGATTCGCCGGTCCGATCGCGCTCTACGCGCTCCTCGGCGCCGTCGTCTTCCGTAACCGCAAGAACATCGAACCGAAGGCAGAGGAGTGAGGAGGGAAAGCATGCACACAGCTAAGCCAGTGGGCGGCCCCCTGCTCACGAAAAACTACCTGGTCATCCTCGCGTTCGCCGCCCTCGGAATGGTCCTCATCGCCTGGCGTATGTTCGTCGGCCTCGGCGCGACGACCGCGCTCAGCGACGGCTATCCGTGGGGCATCTGGATCGCGTTCGACGTCGTCACCGGCACCGCCTTCGCGTGCGGCGGCTATGCGGTCGCGATCCTCATCTACATCGTCAACAAGGGTAAGTACCACCCGCTGATCCGTCCCGCGATCCTCACGAGCGCGCTCGGATACTCCATCGCCGGCTTCTCGGTCTTCATCGACATCGGCCGGTGGTGGAACGGGTGGAAAGTGCCCGTGCAGTTCTGGCACTGGAACTTCGACTCCGTCCTGCTCGAAGTGGCGCTTTGCATCATGTGCTACATGGTCGTGCTCTGGATCGAGCTCACCCCGGCATTCTTCGAGAAGTTCCAGGACAGCAGCATCGGATGGCTCGCGAAGTTCTCGAAGGCGGCGCTGCCGTTCATGAACAAGGCGCTGATCTTCATCATCGCGCTCGGCATGCTGCTCCCGACGATGCACCAGTCGTCGCTCGGCAGCCTGATGCTTCTCTCCGGGCCGCGCCTGCATCCGCTCTGGAACAGCCCGTTCGTGCCGCTCTTCTTCCTGATGACGTGCATCGCGATGGGCTACTCGATCGTCGTGTTCGAGTCGGTCTTCTCGTCGATCGTCTTCAAGCGGGGGCTGGAAGTCCCGATTCTCAAGCCGCTGCAGAAGATCGCGGCGTATCTCTGCGTCGCGTTCGTCGTTCTCCGTTTCGCTGACATCGCGTACCGCGGCAGGCTCGGCCTGCTCTTCAAGTTCGACCTCTACGGCGTGATGTTCTGGATCGAGACGATCCTCTTCTGCATCCCGCTGGTGATGGTCTACGCGAAGTTCGCGACCACGTTGCCGAACCTGTTCCGCGGGGCGATCGTTCTCGCCGTCGTCGGCGCGGTGTACCGGTTCGACACGTTCCTAACCGCTTTCAGTCCGGGACCGGGGTGGCACTACTTTCCGTCCGTCCCGGAGTTGTTCATCACCCTCGGACTTGTTGCGCTCGAGATCGCGATCTACATCGCGGCCGTGTGCTTCTTTCCCATTCTCACAGGCGATTTCGAAGCCGCCAGGTAGGAGGAGACGACTGTGTCTCGCATCACGATAGATCCGATTACTCGCATCGAAGGGCACCTCCGGGTCGATGTAGAAGTCGACAACGGAGCAGTGTCGAAAGCGTGGGCTTCCTCCACGATGTGGCGCGGCATCGAACGCATTCTCGTCGGCCGCGATCCACGTGAAGCGTGGCTCTTCACGCAACGGTTCTGCGGCGTCTGCACGACGGTGCACGCCATGGCCTCCGTTCGTGCAGTGGAAGACGCGCTCAGCCTCGAGATTCCGAAGAACGCGCAGTACATCCGGAACCTCACGATGATCGCGCACGCGCTGCACGATCACATCGTTCATTTCTATCAGCTCTCCGCGCTCGACTGGGTCGACGTCACGCAGGTCCTCAAGGCGGATCCCGTGAAGGCGTCGCAGGTCGCCGAGTCGCTTTCCGAGTGGCCCGGCAACTCGAAGTACGAGATGGCCGCGGTCAAGAACAAGGTCAAAGCGCTCGTCGACAGCGGCCAGCTCGGCATCTTCGCGCACGGCTACTGGGGCCACCCGGCGATGAAGCTCTCGCCCGAGGTGAACCTCATCGGCGTCGCGCACTACCTGCAGGCGCTCGAGTACCAGCGCTATGCGAACCAGGTCGTGGCGATGCTCGGCGGGAAGACGCCGCACATCCAGAACGTCGCCGTCGGCGGCGTCGCGAACGCCATCAACCTCGACTCCGAGGCCGCGCTCAACATCGACCGGCTGTACCAGATGAAGGCGCTCCTCGACAAAGTCATCCCATTCGTGAAGAACGTCTACTTCCCGGACGTCTGCGCGATCGCCGGTATGTATCCCGACTGGTTCGGTTACGGCGCCGGTGTGACGAACTACCTCTCCGTCCCCGATCTGCCGCTCGACGAGAAGTCGACCAAGTACGACCTCCCGGGCGGAACGATCATGAACGGCGACCTCGCGACCTACAAGCCGATCAAAGGCCAGAAGGACCCCTACTGGCGCCAGGGCGTCACCGAGTCGACCGCGCACTCGTATTACGAGGGCAAAGATCCGCTCCATCCGTTCAAGGGCGAGACCGAGCCGAACTTCACCGATTGGCAGGCCGACGGCAAGTACTCGTGGGTCAAGAGCCCGCGTTTCGAAGGCAAGCCGATGCAGGTCGGTCCGCTCGCGAACGTACTGTGCGGCGTTGCGGCGGGCGATCCGCTGATGACGAAGCACGCCATGGACGCGCTGGGGCGCATCTCCGCCGTCGCCGGCATCAAGGCGACTCCGGCGCACCTCCACTCGACGCTCGGCCGCCACGGCGCCCGCGCGATCCGCACGCAGGTCCTCGCCGATCTCGCGGTCAAGCACTGGCAGCTCCTGGTCGACAACGTCACTAAGGGCGACACGACGATCTACAACCCGCCGGTGTTCCCCGAGGGTGAGATCGAAGGCGTCGGTTTCCACGAAGCGCCGCGCGGCACGCTCTCGCACTGGGTCGTCGTCGACAAGGGCGTCATCAAGAATTACCAGGCAGTCGTTCCGACGACGTGGAACGCCAGCCCGCGCGACGAGAAGGGCCAGGTCGGTCCTTACGAAGCGTCGTTGCTGAAGAATCCAGTGGCCCAGGCCGACCATCCGCTCGAAGTCGTCCGTACCATCCACTCCTTCGATCCGTGCATGGCGTGCGCGGTTCACACGTTCGACGCCGAGGGCAACAACGTCGCCAAGGTGAAGGTGCTGTAGGAATCTGATGAAGATCGCGGTCTTCGGAATCGGCAACGTCCTCGCGCACGACGACGCAGTCGGGCCGTCGGTAGCTCGCATCCTCGATGCGGGCTACTCCTTCCCCGACAACGTCGTGATCGAGGACCTCGGTACGCCGGCTCTGGAGCTCCCGACGCATCTCGCCGGATTCGATCACGTCATTCTCATCGATGCCGTCGCGGCGGCCGCGGAGACGGGCGCCATCCGCCTCTACCGCCGCGACGACATCCTTCGCAATCCTCCCGGGCTGCGCATCTCCCCGCACGACCCCTCGCTCAAAGAGACCCTCCTGATGCTCGACCTCCTCGGCCAGGCGCCCGACGACATCGTGCTCGTCGGGATCGTCGTCAAAGAGGCAAGCATGGGCATTGGCATCTCCCCCGAGGTCGAGGCCGCGTTCCCTCTCGCCACCCGCGCCGTCATCGCCGAACTGGAGAACCTCGGTGTGATCGTGAATCGCCGCGAAGAGCCGAAACCCGCGGATCTTTGGTGGGCGGCGTAACAGGCACGAGCCCCTCATCCGCCTTCGGCACCTTCTCCCCGCTATCGCGGGGCGAAGGGTACTCAATGGTGGCGTCTCGCGAGATCCATGTTCGAGGGGGCGTGACAGCAGTCACTCCGCCTTGTGCGCAGAGTCATCACGTCGCATTGCGGCGCCACATACCTTACGGGCATGCCGAGGCATGGCCGCCGGATCGAGATTCGAGGTGTCGTGCAGGGCGTCGGATTCCGCCCCTGGGTGTACCAGCTCGCGACACGTGAGCGTGTGACGGGAAGCGTCCGGAACGACTCCACGGGCGTCGTCATCGACGCCTACGGCGACGACGAAGCTCTCGCACGATTCACGGAGACGCTCGAGAACCAGTCCCCTCCGGCAGCGCGAGTGAGAGAGATTTTCTGGCGGCTGATTCCATACGAAACAAACGACACATTCACGATCGCGAAGAGCGAAACGTCAGAAAACAAGCGCGTCACCATCCCTCCCGATCTCGCGACGTGCGACGACTGCCTCATCGAAGTCTTCGACCCGAACGATCGCCGCTATCTGTATCCCTTCACCAACTGCACGAACTGCGGCCCGCGCTACTCGATCGTCACCGGCGCGCCGTACGACCGCGCGAAGACCACCATGCGCCGCTTCGTCATGTGCGACGACTGCCGTCGCGAATACGAAGACCCGCTCAACCGCCGCTTCCACGCGCAGCCGAACGCCTGCCCGAAGTGCGGCCCGAAGCTCTCGCTCCTCAGCAGCGACGGCACGCCGATGGACGCCGTCGATCCGCTCAGCTCCGCCGCCCGCGCCCTTCGCGCCCAACTGATCGTCGCCGTCAAAGGCCTCGGCGGATTCCATCTCGCCTGCGACGCTACCTCGTCAACGGCCGTGCAGCGCCTCCGCGAGCGCAAGCGCCGCGAGGTCAAGCCGCTGGCGGTCATGGTGGCTGACATTGCGCAGGCGGAGTCGCTTGCGATTCTGACAGACGCAGAGCGTGCGTTGCTGACATCCGTCGAGCGGCCAATCGTGTTGGTGAAGAGCAGGAGTGTCGTCGAGGGAAACCCACTCGTCGGCCTCT
>DASYSN010000043.1:0-4760 GCA_036003305.1 Thermoanaerobaculia bacterium | reverse complement strand
CCGGGTAGCTCCTCGACGAAGGCGACGTAACCCTCCGGGACCGCCAGGTAGACAGCCGTCCAGTTGGTCATACAGGAATCGTAACGCTTCCTGGGGTTGCGCGATTGCGGACGGCCGCAGTCCCTCGGTCAGAGGCGCATCTTCCGGATGGCGGTGCTGCTGAACTCCGCGAGCAGCGCCGGCAAGTCGGTGTCCAGCGCGCGCGCCAGGCGCACGAGAATGTGCAGGCTCGGCCCCTGCTCGCCGCGTTCGAGGTTCCCGACGTAGTTGAGGGTGATGCCGGCCGCTTCGGCGAGGCGTTCCTGCGACCAGCCGCGCTCGGTGCGGCGCCGGCGGAGGGCGTCGCCGAAGAGGACCGCCTCCGGCGCTTTTTTCTGGTCGCGCTGCTTCGTCGCCATGTTTGCCCGTTGACATTCCACACGATCGTGGGTAAGTTGGATACCAACGACCGTGGGTATGCGAAAGACACGTAAAGGAGTCCGCGTTTCAGACGCCGCCGCGGCGATCCGGCAGGTTTTCCTATCGTCACAGGACTTCTACACGCCGGCCGAAGCTGCGGCGATTCTGGGCTGGACAGTCGCGGCGATGGAGCGGGCGATCGCTGCCGGAGAGGTCGCGGTCGATCGCGGCCGCTCAGGCCCTCGGATCACCTGGGAGGAGGTCGCGACGTTGCTGACGGCGCGCTGTCCGCAGGCGGCGATCGAGGAGGCGCTCGGGGCGGAGATGGCGTCCGTCATCCCGGAACCGCTCAGGCTCGCCGAGCTGCGGATTCGGATCCCTCGCTATCAGATCGCGATGCTGGCAAAGCTCGCTGGGCGCGAGCGGATCTCCGTTGACGAGCTTATGTCGCGGCACCTGCTGGACCTGGCCGGCGCCGAGGCTGACTGGCTGCGGCGCCGCATCCGCGGGTTCGAGGCGGCGATGCGGTGGCCGGAAGGCTAAGGCTGGGCGACGGGCTAGGCGCGATCGAATGCAAGGGCGTTGCGGCGCGCGGTAGGCGCGCAGGGGCAGGCGAAAGCCCGCCCTACGTTGGTTTTACGTCGTGAAAGGTGCAATCCACGAGAAGGATCGTGGATTTCACGAGGAACAACGTGAAATCCACTAGGAACAACGTAATTTTCACGAGTGACAACGTGAATTTCACGAGGAGCAACGTGAAATCCACGAGCAACAACGTGAAATTCACGATGGTGCTCGTGAAATTCACGATCATGCTCGTGAAATCCACGTTCATGCGCGGCGGCAGCCGCGCCGGCGGCGCGGCCCCGAGGCGGACGGGGCGTCCGCCGCTCCGGGAGGCCGGTGAAGGCCGGGTGACACCTTCCGCAGGTCGGGCTCAGTCCCCAACCGGTTCCGGGTAGACCTGTTCGATGTACCCCGCGGGCGTCACTTTGATGACATACGGCGCCTGCACGATGGCGGTCAGCTTATCGATCTTCCGCAAAGCGGCGAGAAAGCCCTCGGTGATTTCCACGTTCGAGGCGCGGTCACCCTTGAACCAAAGCACTCGCGCTTTCGCCCGAAGAAGGGCCATCCATTCAATGTGACGCGTCTGAAGCCGCCTATCGCGGGTCACGATGATCCAGCCACGGCGCGCTACCTCGGGGATCCATATCCTGTCGGGTGTTCGGTCCGGAAACACCTGGTTGTGCATGTGAACGAGGCGGCCACGCTGGTGAAGCGCGTCTGCCAGCTCCCGAACCATGTTGGTGGAATCGAAAAAGTACGTAAAGCCTGGCGGGTCAAGCTGCGTTAGCTTTGGGTACTCGCTCGAATCTGAGGGCCGCCCGGATGTGCTCTTCGGAGAGATCGTAGTCCTCCGCCATCTTCTCGACGCTGTCGCCGCCCAAATACCGGTCCGCAATCACGTCGGTAGGTATTGCCGTCCCCGCGACAACAGGTCTTCCGAAGCAAACCTCGGGATCGACGACGATCGGCGCATATTCATCCTCAGGAATGACCATTCGAGGCGGAGGAGCGACACGAGGAAAAAACAGCACGATCCCCTGCCGTCCGCGGTGCACGCGGCGCAGAAGACTGCGGACGACAGCGTCGAGAGGCCACTGTCCACCCGCGGAGATGTCGATCCTGCGCCCTTCGTGGACGATGTACACGCGTTGATTGGGTGTGACCAACAGCTCCGTCTCGGCGAGAGGATGCGGGACAGGAACGTTCTCGGCGAGAAACTCGAGCGCCGCGCGGACCCGCGCCATCGGTACCTTGTGCTCGCGCCGGAGCTCCGCGATGACGTTGGCTTCGATGAGGTTGAAGAACGAGAGCGCGTGGTAGTCGCTCCAGTCTGAAGGGAGCGAGAGGACGGGCTTGAAGTTCGATTGGCCGACGCACCACGCCCGAAGCGTCGAGGCGGGGACACCTACGCTACCGGCGACTTCCGCGAAAGAGTACGCGGGTATGTCGCGCGGGTCTCTCCCTTCGTAGAAATCTAATGCAGCCACCGGTCCTCCGTCGGAGAAGATAACAGATTGGCCACCCCACTTCGTCCAACTGCCGCGCAGCCAGGTGAGTTCTCGGTCCTCGGGTCTGAGTTCTCGGTCCTCGGGTCTGAGTTTCTCGGTCCTCGGGTCTGAGTTCTCGGTCCTCGGGTCTGAGTTTTCCTTCCTCAGGAGTGCTTTTTCGATCCGCCGGAGTGACTTTTCGTACCTCGGGAGCGATTTCGGGTACAGCGCGGGTCAACTTGCGTACCCCGCGATGGCCGCAACCCACATCCGCGGAACGAAAACTCACGCTCCCGGAACGAAAAAGCACTCCCACGGGACGCAAAGTCACATCTGCGGACCGCAACGTCAGGTTCGCAGAGCCAAAATTCACATCCGCCGGACTCAAATTGAGCATCGCACCGCTGAAACGCACGTTCAATCGACGCGAAGTCACATTCGCGCGAGCTGGATTCACGGCCGCGGACGGGAAACGTAGGTCACCAGATGGAAAGATCGAGCACGAGCGCGCTCGGTCGACGGCCGGGGCAAACATGTCAGATCGCGGCACTCCTTCGTAGGACCCGATGCACACCGATCGTCGACCGCGCGTCCGAACCGTAATCGTTCTCCTACTCTTCGCGACGTCCGGTCTCGCGGCGGAGACTCGCGTCACGGTCTCGCAAGCGCGGCTGCATGCGGCGCCGCGTGCCGGCTCGCGGGTGATCGCCATCGTGCCGGCGGGCGTGCGGCTCTCGGTGGATTGCTCGAAGAGCTGGTGCAGCACGTCGTGGAACGGCGCCGCCGCCTGGGTCGCGAAACGCGATGTCAGCGCGCCGAACGGCGATCCGGGAAAGCAAAAAACGACGGGGAGGGGCTACATCAACTCGGACGGCAAGCGAATCCCCTCACCCCAGCTGAGTCCCTCGGGACCGCCCGCCGGCGCCACCGCGCAGTGCAACGACGGGAGCTACTCGTTCTCCAGGCACCGGAGCGGGACCTGTTCGCATCATGGAGGGGTGCGGCAGTGGCTGTGAGCGGACGGATGGACCGTCGTTGTTGTCGTTTCGTTCCCGATTTGAAAAGGAGTGACGGTCAAAACGGGCGACGAGATCTGTCGGAGTGATCAGCGTGATCACTTTTCAGATCAGCATGATCAGTCCCGCTGATCAGGGTGATCACTTTTTCAGATCAGCATGATCAGTCGCGGTGATCAGCATGATCACTTTTCAGATCAGCATGATCAGTTCAGGTGATCAGCATGATCGGTTCGACTGATCAGCATCATCTCCATGGATGAGGAAGCACATCAGCCGGCAGATCAACCTGATCTGCGCGACTGAAGTGCCACATCAATCCGCTTGATGTGCAGCTCGGGAGCCGCGTTACACTCCTCGCGCACCACCACAAATGGAACCAACGGAGGAAGAATGAAGCGGATCATCACTCTCTCGGCGGCATGTGCACTCTTCGCGGCGATGCTTTCGGCGGGGCCGGTGAAGGAGACGGTGCACGTCGTCATCGACAACGGGCCGAACGCAGGGACGTACGACGGCGAGACGGATCGCGGCGGCTGTTCGGCCGGGCTCACCGGCGCGGGAAGCTGGGGCAACCAGTTCTCGCTCCCGAAAGAGCAGGACCCGAAGAAGTTCAACAGCCTCCAGCTGATCGTTCCGGACGCGAAGGCGGCGGCGAGCGGCACGCACGAATTCGAGCTGCACGTCGGCTTCGGCCCGATCCTCAAGCGCAGCGCCGAGTACGAGATCCTCACGAAGAAGGGCAAAGGATCGGGTACCGTCACCGTCGCCGACCACGGCGCGACCGCGATCGTCACGTTCGAAGGAACGACCGCGGCCGGCGTGAAGATGCACGGGAAGATCGACTGTAAGAGCGTTCTGCGGGGACGGTAGACGCGACGGGACGAGCCCGGGCGGAGCTCGGGCTCGCAGCGCCCCTGCTAATGCGGATTCACGACGGATAGTCCCGAAAAGCGGCGGAAGTCGTGGTCCGTCGAGACAAGCGTCCAACCGCCGGCGAGCGCGAGGGCTGCCAGATGCGCATCGGATGTCAGATTCCCTGCCGTCCCCGCGGTGGCGATCAACGTCCTCAGAATTTGCCAATGGCGATCGTCCGGTTGCACGATCTCGACATTCGGCTGCTGAAGCCATGAGTCGACATATGCGATCGCGCTCTCGACGGATAGCGGATGTTCCAGTATCCCCGGGCGCGTGGTGACGCGCAGAAACGCGAGCAGAACGCTCCAAGCGAAGCCGAGCGGCTCGGCGCTCGAAAGTGCGCTCTCCAGCCACGTTCTGGCCTTTTCGT
>DASYSN010000042.1:0-9090 GCA_036003305.1 Thermoanaerobaculia bacterium | reverse complement strand
CGGTCACGCGCCACTACCACCGCATGACGGTCGACTCATTTGCGAAACGGCAGTACACCGTCGGCATGTCGGGTGCGATCTTCTACCGCAAGCATCCGGAGCTCGGCCACTTCCTCGGCGTCCACGACGACGCGCGCATCGAGGACGACGAGCTGAAGAAGCTGACCAAGCGCGCGCACTGGGGCGAGCGCCTGCGCCTCCTCGCCAGCAACGACGTCTTCGAGAAGCTGATGCGCCAGCACTACCTGCGCGGCTTGCGAGACGGTTTGGCCGAGTAGAATCCGCGCGTGTTTCTCACCTTCGAAGGGATCGAAGGCTCCGGCAAGACGACACAGCTTCGCCGGCTGGCCGAGCGGATTCCGAACGCCGTCGTCACTAAGGAGCCGGGCGGGACGCCAACCGCGGATCGCATTCGCGCGATCCTGCTCGACCCCGAGTCGCATCTCGACCGCGTCGCGGAGCTGTTTCTCTTCGCCGCATCGCGGCGCCAGCACGTCGTCGACTTGATCCGGCCGTCGCTGCAGCGTGGCCAGGTCGTGCTCTGCGACCGGTTCACCGACTCGACGCTCGCGTACCAGGGCTTCGGACGCGTCATCGATCTCGATCAGCTTCGGACGTTGAACGCGTGGGCGACCGACTCGCTCGTTCCCGATCTCACGCTGCTCTTCGATCTGCCGGAGGAGGTCGGCCTCGCGCGCGCCCGCTCGCGCAACGCCGCCGCGACGCCCCATGAAGGACGCTTCGAAGCGGAGGATCTCCGGTTCCACCGCCGCGTGCGCGAGGGATACCTTTCGCTCGCCGTCGCCGAGCCGAAACGGTGGGTGAAGATCAATGCGGACGGAACGGCTGACGAGGTGTTCCAGCGAATGCTCGCGGCGCTAGCCGAACGAGGGGTGACGTTCTGAGCAGGGCGGCCGAGCTCCTCCTCGACACCGCGCGGCGCAACGAGCTCCATCACGCCATCCTGCTGCACGGTCCGCGGCCGCAGGTGCTGCGCGACATCGCATTACGGATCGCGCAGACGCTCAATTGCCTGAACGGCACGACCGGCGACGACTGCACGTCGTGCCAGCGCATCGAGCGGCGCATCCACCCCGACGTCCACTTCATCGAAGTCGGCGGAGAACGGAAGATGATCTCGATCGAGCAGATCCGCGACCTCGTCTCCGCCGCGACGATGCGGCCGTACGAGGGGCGCTCGAAGGTCTTCATCATCGATCCCGCCGACGCGCTGAGCCCGAGCGGCTCGAACTCGCTGCTCAAGACGCTGGAGGAGCCGGCGCGCGACACGACGTTCATCCTCCTCACCCGCTCGCCCGACCTGCTGCTGCCGACCATCCGCTCGCGCGCGCAGTCGATTTACATCGGCGACGAGCGCGAACGCGACCGCCTGCAACAGATCGCCGCATTCGAGTCGGACGAAGACCGCGACACGCTCGCGAACGAGCTGCGCGCCGCGCTCTATCGCTTCGCGGACAAACGCGACTCCGTCGCCCTCCTCGCCGCGGCGACGATCGTCGCCGGCCAGGAAGAGGTGAAGGACGCGATGGCCCTCCTCGCCGCGATCCTCACGTCCGGCGACGAAAAGCTCGCCACGATTCCGCGCGAAAAGCTCCTCGCCGCAGCCGACGGCGTCCTCGCCGCCATCCGCGCTATGACCATCAACGCCGACCCGAGGCTGACCGTCGAAGCCGCCCTCTCCCAACTCGTCGGATAACGGATAACGGATGCCGGATGCCAAAAAAAAGGCCCCGCTATCGCGGGGCCGGGGATCAAATCTACTGGATGAGGCGGGCTAAGCGCTCGGGTGGTGAGATTTTACGGCTGGCAAGATTCAAGGAAGCTTTCAAGCGGAAAAAAACGAGGCAGGCTGTTACAGCAGAAAGCGGCTTTCGCCTGCCCATCCAGTAAACCTTGATTCACGTTGGGCGGATTATCGCACACTTTGTGAAAAATTTCTCAATGTAACCGCAACGTGACAACCTCTTAACCTGCCGTTAGATACCGGCGATTTTCGGAAAGGTTCCGTAAGGATTACCAAACGGACGTTCGGTTAATTTCCATTCCTGACGGTTATCTCGCGCGCGGGTCGAGGAAAGCGGTACTCGGCACCAGCGACCGGTCGAGAGCCACATGCCCGGCCAGCGTCTCGGCCGGCGTCCCGTTCACCAGAATCCGGACACGCTTCGCCTCCGGGAAGTTCACCGTGATGGTCTGGACGAGCGAATAGACGGCCATCAGCTCTTCATGGCTGCCGGTCGACCAACCCTGGGTGAGCGTGGCGCCGCCGAGGTCGACGAAGCCGGTGCCGTCCGGGAGGAGAAACGCGCCGCGGACGACCGTGTCCGCCGGGAACGCCCGCGCGAATCCGGGATTCGCCGGACCCTTGAAGAGCTCGCGGACGACGACCGCCATCGCTCCCGCCGGATTCTGCGGCGCCTGCACGTTGCGCTGTTCCGCCATCAGCAGCAGCGACGGCCCCTCGAAATAGAGGCGCGCGGCGCGCGGCGCGACGTTGTTCTGCACGTTCAGGTTGCCGCCCTGTTCGGTCTTCTTCCGGCACCCGGCCGCGAGAACGAGCAGGGCGATGATGACGAGTGTGGCGCCGGCAATCCTGCCGGCGAAGCCACCGCGCCGGCAGGATTGCCGGCGCCACACAGAAGCGACGCGCACTAGGTTCCCGTCCTCGCCGCAGACGTGGTGGTCGGCGCCGCGGGAGCGGCCGGAGCGGGCGCCGGCGGCTTGATGACGCCGATGCGCGTTTCGTAGTCGGTCTTGTACTTCACGACCGCGCGCGTGATCGCGTCGACCACCGTCGTCACGAACGCGTCGCTCTTGAGTTTCGCCTCTTCCTCCGGGTTCGAGATGAAAGCGACTTCGACGAGCGCCGCCGGCATCGTTGCACCGACCAGCACCTTGAACGGCGCCTGCTTCACGCCGCGGTTCTGGATTCCGGCGATCGCGTTCATCTCCTCCTGGATGTCGGTCGCGAAGCGACTCGACTCCTGCAGGTAGGACTGCTGCGCGAGGTCCCACAGGATCAGCTTCAAGTCCGACGAAGGCGACGCGGCCGCCGACACCGACGCGTTCTCCGACTCCGCGGCCTTCTTCGCGATCTCGTCCGAAGCGTCGGCGGAGAGGAAATACGTCTCGGAGCCGCGCGCGCCCTTCACGACGGCCGCGTTCATGTGGACCGAGAGAAACAGATCCGCTTTGTACTGATTCGCGATGGCGGTGCGCTGATCGAGCGAGACGACCGCGTCGTCGTCGCGCGTCAGCACGATGCGCGCGCCGGTACGCGCGCCGAGCGCGCTCGCGAGCTTGCGGCAGACCGCCAGCGTCAGGTCCTTCTCGGTCGTGCCGTCCGGACCGATTGCGCCGACGTCCTTCCCGCCGTGTCCGGGATCGATGACGATCGTGCGGATGCCGGGCGCCTCGACCGGCCTCGCCGGCATCGGAAGCTGGGTCGCCGGAGCCGTCGTCGCCGCGGCGCCTTTGCGAAGATCGAGGACGACGCGGAACGGGTTGTCGAGCTTGTAGGCGTCGGCGATCACGTCCGGCGACGTGAGCTGGATGCGCAGATCGTTTCCGCTGAACGACAGTTTCGAGACGTTCGGATCGTCGTGTGCCTGATCGGCGTACGGCGCGCGGATCGGCGATTTGAAACGAACCGTGTACGCGCCCGGCTCCTTCACGATGACGTAGTCCGCCGGGCCGCTGAGCGTTAGGACCACCTTCGTGATCCCCTGCACGTTCGCGAGCGACGTTCCGACGCTCACCTGCGTCTGCTGAAGAGGACGGATCGTGAGGATGTGCCCCGCCGCGTCCCACGTCGCGTCGAGCGCCGCCGCGCGGCTCAGATATCCCTGGAAGAACTGCAGCGTCGCGTACGGCTTGCCCGCGGCGGACAGCGGAGGCACCGGCATCTCGATGAGATCGTCGCGGACGACCGCGAAGCGCGAGTCCGGGCCGAACGCCGCCTCGACTCCGCTGAGCGCCGCCTTGAAGCCGCCGCTCTCCTGCCGCACCGTCCCGCCGAGCGCCGTGATCACCTCGTCGACGGCGAAGTAGGTCTGGCTGCCCTGATGGATGACCGACAGCGGCTTGTCGCCGTTCGGCGTTCGCAGCGTCGAGGCGGCCGGCGCCTGCCCGAGGAGAATGGAGGCGACGGCGAGGAGCGGGAGCGTGGAGAGGAGAAGGAGGCGCTTCATCTGTTGCTCAGAGGATAAACTGGAATCGATGCGATCCGCAGCCACCGCACTCCTCTGCGCGCTCCTGCTCGCCTGTTCCAACGAGAAGCCGGCGGCCGCCGTCAGCAAAGATCCGGTCAGCGTGCGCGGATGGATCGTCGACGTCGACACCGAAGTGCCGAACGACCGCTTTCGCACCGTCGAGACCGAGAGCGCGCGCCGCACCGCCGCATTCCAGGCGATGAACGTCTGGGTCGAAGGGGCGCCTTACGTGAGCGGCGGAGTCGCGGAGAACGGCTCGTTCATCTTCCTCGACGTTCCGCCGGGCAAGACCGCGATCGGCTTCTCGACGACCGGCGTCCCGCAGGCGCTGCTCACGCTCGAGAACATCCCGCCGAACGCCGACGTCTTCGTGCCGGGACTCGTGATGACGCCGCACGGAATGACGGTCGGCGATCCGAAAGCGATCCGTGTCCGGCTTGCCGCGCACATCGAGAAACCGGCGCCCGCCGGACTGACGGCGCGCGTCGCCGGCGTCAACGTGCCGGTGATGAACGTACCGATCAATTCCATGATTGACCGTCACGACTATCCGTTCCCGCCGAGCAGCACGCCCGCGCCGATTGCCAAAGTGCACTAGGCATCGCGCGTGAAACGGTCTCGGCATGAACGACCGTCGCGCCCGTAAGCACGAACCGCTGCTCTCCCGCTTTGCCTCGGTCGCCACCGACTGGACCGGCTCGACGACGGCCTTCATCCTCGCCGTCAGCGTCATCCTCGCGTGGATCGTCACCGGGCCGATCTTCCACTACTCCGACACGTGGCAGCTCGTGATCAACACCGGCACGACGATCGTCACGTTCCTGATGGTCTTCCTCATCCAGCGCGCACAGAACAAAGACGCGCTCGCGGTGCAGTTGAAGCTGAGCGAGCTCGTCGCCGCGATCGACGGCGCGAGTAATCGCCTCATCTCCGTCGAGGACCTATCCGAGGACGAGCTGAAGGTCCTTCGGATTCACTTCCAGCGTCTGGCCGACATGGCGCGGCGCGACGAAGATCTGCAGCACTCGCACTCGGTCGAAGAGGCCGAGGCCCGACACGCGCTCAAACGCGACCGCCGGCGAAAGCCCGCCCAGAAGATCGCGGAGAAGCTGTCAGGCCGCTCCGACTAGCTCCGCGAACTTCTTCAGGTCGATGTTGCCGCCGCTGATGACGGCGACGATCGGCCCTTCGCCCGCTCTGCCGGAAAGCGCCGCCGCAACGGCGAGCGCACCCGCCCCTTCGGCGATCACGCGCGTCTTCTCGGCGATCATCCGCATCGCGCGCTTCACCTCGTCGAGCGTCACGACCACTGAACCGTCGACGACTCCCTGCATCCGCTCCCACATGCGCGGGAAGATGCTCTTGCCGCCCGCGCCGTCGACGAACGACGCCGCCCACTGCTCGAACACCTGCGGCGATCCCTTCTCGAACGACAGCGCTCCCGGCGCCGCCGTCTCCGGCTCCGCGCCGAGAATGCGCACGTGCGGCGCGACCGCGCGGA
Organism: Thermoanaerobaculia bacterium; assembly: GCA_036003305.1. Lineage (GTDB taxonomy): Bacteria > Acidobacteriota > Thermoanaerobaculia > Gp7-AA8 > Gp7-AA8 > DASXHZ01. Next base: position 3,357 of record DASYSN010000042.1, on the reverse strand, counting down.
TCGAGCTGCCGATGCCGGCGACGAGTCCTCCGCCGCCGATCGCCGCGATGACGGTCCGCACGTCGGGCAGGTCCTCGAGGATCTCGAACCCGAGGCTCGCGTTTCCGGCGATGAAGTTGTGATCGTCGAACGGATGGATGAACGTTCCCTCGACGCCGGGGAACCTGCGCTCGTCCATCGCGCGCCAGCAGGCGTCGAACGGCGCTTTGACGATGTGCGCGCCGAGGTTGCGCATCCGCTCGACCTTCGTCTCGGGCGCCGTCTCGATCGCGACGACCGTGCAGCGGATGCCGAGCTCGCGCGCCGCGAATGCGACGCCCTGTCCCGCGTTGCCGGCGCTGATCGTCCAGACGCCTCTCGCGCGTTCTTCCTCGTTCAGCAGCGCCACGGCGTTCGCCGCTCCGCGAATCTTGAACGCGTTGATCGGCTGCAGGTTCTCCAGCTTCAGCCAGATCTCCGGCGCGTCCGTGCCGTGGCGGAGCTGGATCAGCGGCGTGCGCGTGATGAGCGGCGCGATTCGCTCGCGTGCGGCGCGCATCTCTTCGAGAGTGACAGGGCGGACGGGCGGTGGGGCGACGGTCATGGGGCTGTTGTAGCACTCACGATCTGTAGTGTGGCGGGATCCTGGAGAATTGCGACGAGTCTTTCGCCGGCAAGCGACGGGACGCGGTACGTGTGCGGTCCGGCGACGACGTTCTGAATCCGGACGAGCTTGCGCGCGATGTCTGCGTTCGCGAGCGTGAGGCCGGCGTTCTCGCCGCGCTCGATCTTCGTCGTCTGCTCGTTGCTCAAAGCAAGAACGAGGAGCTGCAGGCCGGCGCGCGGCGCGTTCGTCACGACGATCGCCGAACCGTTCTCGCTCGTCAGCCGCATCGCAGGCGCGTTTCGTTCTTCGCGTTGCGCGGCGCCGATCGCGGTGCGGACGGCGATCGCATTCGAGCCGACCATCTGCCGCTTTCCGTCGACGACGATCTGCGGCGTGTAGGCGCTCGGCAGTTTCAGCGTCCGGACGTACTCCATCTGCCGCTGCGTCCATTCCTTCGCCGAGAATGGATCGCGCCAGCCGAGGTTGTCCCAGTAGTCGACGTGATACGCGATCGCGATCACGTTCGGGTCGCGGCGCAGCTCGCGCAGCAGCGCGTCGGCGGGCGGACAGCTCGAACAGCCCTGCGACGTGAAGAGCTCCACGACCACTGCGAACAAGAGTGCCGGTGTCATTTAGGCGGCATTCTTGCGCCGTGGCGCCGGCATCTCAACGGTCGCGCGCAAACTGGGACGCATTCGTGACAACTGTACGGCCGCCGTGCCGCCGAGGATGATCACCATCGCCGCGATCGAGACCCACGTCAGCGGCTCGTGGAGAATCAGAAACCCGAGGACGACGGCCACCACCGGGTTCACATACGCGTAGAGCGACATCTTTGTCGTCGGCAGGTGCTTCACGGCGAAGACGTACGCGCTGTATGCGACGACCGACCCGATCAGCGAGAGATACACGAGCGCGGTGAGCGTACGCGCGTTGACGTGGAAGCGAGCGCCTTCGCCGATCGCGAGACCGGCGGCGTCGACCAGCACGCCGCCGATCAGCATCTGCAGCGCGGTCGACGTCACGAACGGCACATTGCGGATCGTGTACTTCGCGCGGTGCGTGCCGTACTGCCAGCCGATCGAGCCGATCTGCACGATGACCGCGCCGAGGATGAACTTCGACTCGTAGTGGCCGCCCGCGCCGCCCGGCGTCACGAGGAGGCCGACGCCCGCGAACCCGGCTAGCATCCCGATCGCCGAGGCGACGCCGATCCGTTCGCCAGATCCGCTGAGAGCCGCGATGAGCGTCGCCCAGAACGGCGCCGTCGCGACGAAGAGCGCCGCCATGCCGCTCGGCACCCACTGCTCCGCGACGACGACCGCGAGATTGCCGACGCCGACCATCAGCACGCCGATGACGGCGAGATTGCCGATTGTGCGCGCGTCGCGCGGCAGCGGCTCGCGGCGGAAGCGCGCGGCGATGAGCAGGATCGCGCCGGCGATCGTGTAGCGCGCGCCGGTCATCAGCAGCGGCGGGATCGTCTCGATCGCCACACGGATTGCGAGGTACGTCGTCCCCCACACCACGCAGACGATCGCGAACGCGATGTAGGCGAGGCCGTGCTCGTGCTTCATCGCCGCTCCCTCCCCAGCATGATGCCGCCGACCTTCTCGCAATGCGTTTCCATCACGATCGTGGTGCGCGTCGACAGCGAGAGCGGCGCCGACGACAGCTCGTTGAGAATCGAGTTGAGCGACGGGATCGAATCGGTGCGCACCTTGATGAGGTAGCAGTCTTCGCCCGCGACCGTGTGCACCTCGAGGACGTCGTCGCGGTCCATCAGCCCGCGAAAGTGCTTCGTCGCTTTCGCGTCGAGCTTCGGACCGCGCGCCGCGACGAATGCGGTAACGACGCGGCCGAGGGAGTTCGGGTCGAGGACGACCGTGGTGCCGCGGACGACGCCGGCTCGTTCGAGCTTCTCGATCCGCTCCGCGACGGCCTGACGGGAGAGGCCGACCTGATCGGCGAGTTGCGACGCGGGCGCGCGGCCGTCGCGGAGCAGGAGATCGAGAATCCTCTGATCGAGATCATCGAGCGCGACGGCCATCACGGCAATGTAGCGCCGTTCCGTCGGCTCGACAACCCATCCGCCTACGATTCGTAGGCAAACTTGTTACATCACCGACGCAAGAACCCACGGACGCAGCGAAACGCCGCCCTTGGCCCGCTTCGTCGCCCGCCGGATCTGCCGCGGGTACTGGAACGACTCCCGCCGCTTGGCGCTCCGCTGGATGTCGCGGCGGAGGTAGTCGATCTTGACGGCGGCTAGCGGGTCGTCGACGAGGCGGCGCAGCGACGCGCGGCTCAGCGTGATCTGGCGGAGTTTCAGCCCGGAGGCACGCACGGCGTATCGCAACGCGTCGCGATCGTCGCAACAGACCCGCATGACGCTGCCCTCCGGCAGCACGCTGAGAATCTCGTCAGCCGTTGCCAGGACCACGTTCAGCTCTTGCGTGTCTTTGCTCGCTCTCATCACATCCTCCATGTCTGGTGTAATAGACGCTCGCGGAGGGCGAAAGTTTCTCGCCGTTCGATCAACTCCCTGTGAACGTCCGGTTCGTCCCTCTCGACAAGTCCGCCGATGCGAAAGCGAACGAAACGCTTCTCGACGCCGCGCGCCGCGCGAACGTCCCGCTCGGCAATTCGTGCGGCGGCATCGGCATCTGCGCCCGCTGCCGCGTCCGCGTCGTCGAAGGCGCCGAAAACCTCAGCGCCCCGACTTCCGTAGAAGAACGCGTATCGCAGCAGCGCAACCTCGCCGCCGACGA
>DASYSN010000041.1:0-7570 GCA_036003305.1 Thermoanaerobaculia bacterium | reverse complement strand
CACACGGCCATCCTTCGTGGGGCCGCGCGAGCTGAAGACCGCGATCAGCTTCGACTGCGTCACCGCGCCGATCGCCATGATGTTCTTGCCGCTGGCGAGCCAGTTGACCGATCCGCCGGGGTTGTCGCCCGAAGCGGCGTGGTTCGGATGGAGCGACGTTTCGCAATACGGGTCGCCCCACGGGTCGGTACCGGTGCGGCACGGAGTCGCGCAGTCCGTCCCCGAGCCATTCGGCGACACGCAGTACACCAGCGCGGTTGGCCCGAAGTTCGGGTCGTCCTGGTCGACGTGGACGTGCTGGAAGGGCGGTGTCGTCGGTCCGGTGACCTGAGCCTCATTGCCCGAGGCGTAGATGCCGAGCGCGCCGCTCGTGAACGCGACGTGATCGAGAACCGCATTCAGATCGCCGGAGTAGCCGCCGATCAGGTCCTCGGAATCGGTGATCCACTCCCACGTCGCCGCGCACGTATGGCCGGTCGTCGGCGAACAGCTCGTCCAGCCGAGCGTATAGCCCCACGAGTTGCTGTCGGCGGTGGCGCCGATGCCGGACAGGCCGGTGTCCTTCTGCGTGAGCCAGTTGCCTTTGTCGCCGCGGAACTCATGGAGCGTCGCCTTCGGCGCCATCCCCTTCGCGTTCGCGTTCACGCCCGCCGCGATCATCGTTCCCGACGTGTGGGTGATGTGTTCCTTGTTGTCGGTATCCGTGCAGTCGGCATCACTGCTGCCGCAGTTGAACTCGACCTTTGCGCGGCCGCCGAACTCCACGTGGTTGACGTCGAGCGGCGCGAATTCGAAGTTCGCGAGCACGATGCCGTCGCCGGAGAGGTTGTACGGCGCGGCCTGCACCGTGTTCACCTGCGAAAGCGCCGCGGCAGCCGCATTCTCGAGATGGGTCTTGAGGTGACGCTGCCCGTAGACCGCAAGCACGCGCTCATCGTTGGCAAGCGTCTGCAGCGCGGCGGACGGGATATGCACCTCGACGCCGTTGAGAGGCTCGTAGCCGAGGGTGAGCGGGTCGTCGAGCTCCCCACCGGCGGCGAGAATCGCGTTGCGCGCTTCGGCAAAGGGGACATCGGCGTGAAAGAACAGCTTCATCCCGGCGAACGGACGTGCCTCGCCAGCGGCACGCCAGGCGCTTCGGCTGATCTTCTGGACGGGCGTGAGGCGATCGACACGCGCCAGCCGTGACTCATGGGCGAGCGCGCCAGCATCGTCGACGCGGGCGATGAAGCGGCCTCCACTGACGACCCGCTGCAAATGGATGCCTTCCGAGTCGAGCGCGGCGCGGTCGGCGTCCGTCAGGACGCGCGACGGTGTGACGATCACGTGACGTTCCGCGAGCGGCGCCGGCTCACGTTCAGCAGCGGCGAGCGTCAACGGGATGAGGGCGGTGGCAACGATGAGAGAACGGAGCATGAGAGGACGCATTCTAAGTTGAATACGGATGCGCCTCTTGCAACGCTGGAGCCTTTTTCACTGAAACATGGTGCCCGAGGCCGGACTCGAACCGGCACACCCTTGCGGATAAAGGTTTTTGAGACCTTCGCGTCTACCGATTCCGCCACTCGGGCTGCTTCTAGTGGCCGGTGTCCAGTTGCCAGTGGCCGGGTCGTTTCGGCAACCGGCTACCGGCCACTGGCCACTGGCTTTTCCCGCCACCGTTTCGCGGCGGAGTGTAGCTCATCGTCCGTCAGCACGCGGTTGGTTGACTTCGCCAACTGGAACAACTCCTGTGCCAGCGACTCTTCCTGCGGGTAGCCGTGCGCGTCAATCCAATAGATCACGTTGGAGAGACCGCACATGGGACCGACTTCGATGACTTGCTCGAGACCGAACATCCCCGCCGGGACGCCGGAGTAGACGCGGTCGGCGAGCCACTCGCTCCCCTTCTTCTTCGCCTTGATGATCGCGGCCGCGTGAACGCCGGTCCCGGTGCGGAAGGCGTCGCGGCCGAAGACCGGGTACTGGTCGGGCAGCGGAATACGAACCGCGTTCGAGACGAACTTCACATAGTCGCCGAGCTGCGACAGGTCGTTGTCGATCCAGCCCATCAGCTTCAGGTTCACCATCAGCAGGTCCATCGGCGTGTTGCCGACGCGCTCTCCGATTCCGCCGGCCGAGCCGTGCACGCGGTCGGCGCCGCCCTCGAGCGCCGCGATCGAGTTGATGACGCCGAGGCCGCGGTCCTGGTGGCCATGCCAGTCGACCTTCACGTTCGGATTGAGACGGTCAACTAGTTGACGAACGAAGCGGATGACGTTGCGGGCGCCCCACGGCGTCGCATGGCCGACGGTGTCGGTCACACAGACCCGCACCGCGCCAGCATCGATCGCGACGCTATACAGCTTCTCGATCTCTTCCGGCTTCGCCCTCGTGGTGTCCTCGGTCACGTACATGACCGGGATCCCCTGACTGACCGCGAAGCGCACCGCCTTCGCCGACTGCTGGACGATCCAGTCGAAGTCCCACTCCTCGGCGAACTGGCGGATCGGCGACGAGCCGATGAAGAGGTCGGCCTCGATGGCGATTCCGACGCGGTTCGAGATCTCGACGATCGGCTTGATGTCGTTCTCGTGCGTCCGCCCCGCCGCGCTCGGATAGACGGAGAGCTTGTTCTCCACGATCTCGCGCGCGATCCGCTCGACCGTCCGCTGCACGTGCGGCCCCGCGCCGGGAAGTCCGATGTCGGCGTTGTCGATGCCGATCGCGTGCATGTAGTGGACGATCCGGAGTTTCTCCTCGATCGCCGGATCGGTCACCGACGGCGACTGCAGTCCGTCGCGCAGCGTCTCGTCGTCGAATTCGACCTTCTTGGCCGAAGGTCGTTGCGGCTTCTCGCCGGCGACGTTCCAGTCGTGGATCAGGCCTTCGAGGTGCTCCATTCCATCGAACAGTTTAAGTCATCGCAGCTTCATCGCAGTTTCATGGAGGGGTCGCCGAAGAGGATCCAGGAGCGGCGGACGTCGGGATCGGTGACCGCCTTCTTTGCGAGCACGAGCGCGTCGCCGACGGCACGGCCGCTGACGAAGAGCTGGCGCATCAGTTCGTCGTTCATGACCTGCTGAACGTCGGGCTCCGTGAGCGTCGACGACCCCCAGACGCCGACGGCCCCGCCGTTCGGCGCGGTCAGAAGCGACTCGGCGAGGCTGGTCGTGAAGAGGTCGTTGAAGAGACCGTTCAGACACGTCATCGTCACCACGAACGGCAGCTTGTTGCCGTTGGTCAGAGCCGACGCGTCGGAGGAATCGAACAGGTCGTCGCCCCACAGCTCGACGGAGCCGTGGCCGATGTATTCGGTCAGCAGAGCGCCGTTGTTCATGACGGTGCCGATGGCGGTGCGCTCCGCGGTGACGTCCTGCACCGTGATGGACGATGGGACCAGATGCTCCGCGTCGCGAGCGGCGGCACCGAAGTCGAAATCGTCGGCGATGTCGTGCGCAAATGCCGCGGTGCTCGCCCATGCACCTGACGGCGTTCCGCGGCCGGCGATCTTCGAGACCACGAGGTTCGCGTCATCGAGCGAACGGACCGGAATGCGGCCGACCGGAATGTCCGCGATGCCGTCGCCGTCGAAGTCGGTGAACCAATCGTCGGAGGCGGTCTTCAGGTAGACCGTCGGCACCATCTTGGTCGGGACGAAGTCGAACGCGCCCATCTCGAGATAGTTCCGCGCGTCGAAGCTGGCGTCGCCGACGAGGAGGACCCAATTCGGCGCGTGCTTCCATCCTTTGACGGCAGCGCCGATGAACGAGCGGATCGCCTGCGGATCGCGCACGCCGAAGTTCGCCTCGTCGTACACATCGTCGACGTCGACCACGGCGCTGCTGATCCCATCGCGCTGCCGCGCCGTGACGAGCGTCGAAAGCGCAGGTGCGAACGCGGAGTTCGTGATGATGAGCAGATCGGCGCCCGCCTTCGAGTCGCTCAGCCACGTCGACGGCTTGTTGACCGCCGTCTCCGGAGCGGCGAGGACGTTGGAGCCGTCGAAGACGTAGATCGTGCGGGCACTGCCTGCGCCCGTCGTGAACGTCCCGACAAAGCCGCCGGCCGGGTCGGACGTGACCGTGGTATCGAGCTCGATCGGCTGCTGCGGATCGGTGACGTCGATCGCGCGCACCGTGGCGTTCGCGAAGCCGCCCACCGCGACCAACCGTCCGCCGGGCAGCGACGCTTCGAAGACACCGCCGTCCGCGTGGAGGAGGTGCATGTACGTGAGGCGCGTGTCGACGACGAAGCTGACGTCTTCGTCGCCGCCGAGCGACTGCATCGTGAGCGTATTCGCTCCCGCGGCGAGGTACGACTGCGGGAAGGTGAACGTCCACGTCGCGCGGCCCTGGTCGCGGAGCGCCTGGCCGCCGAGGTCGTGGCCGTTGAGCGAGAACGCAATCGCGTGCGTGCCGTCGGTGCAGCCCTGAATGACGATCGTCAGCGTTGCACTGCCGCCGGACGACGTGTCGATGGCGCCTGTGTCGAGCTCCTGCTGCGCCGGATCGGTCGTGATCGCCGGCCCGAAGAAGTTCGCCTCGTCGCCGTTGTTCGTCAGGGCCGCGAAGTAGTCCGTCCTCTCCCGGCGGTCGTACGTGAACGCAACGGAAGACGTGAGCGCGTCCGAGCTGTGGTCGTGCGCTTTCTGAACGCGATATCCCGCGCCTTTGTCTCCGCTCCGGAGCCAGTACGTCCGCGCGCCGGTGGACGGAGTGTCGAGCGGCAGCCCGTAGAACTCGACGTCGCCGTTCGTGACGTCGATCGGCTGCTCGACCCCCTCCGTGTACAGCGAGATCTTCTTGTCGTCGGTGCCCGGGTCGTAGCCGGCAGCGATCATGTCCGCGCGCGCGACGTGGTACCACCCTTCGTGCGAGACGAAGATTTTCAGCCCGCCGTCGCCCGCGAGATCGAGTTGCGCTTTCGTCTGCTGTGCCGACGGCTGCGGCATCGCGAGCGGCTGCACGACGCCGACGCCCGGCGGCGACGCGAGCACCGCGCCGGCGCTCCCGAGGCCGAAGAGAGACGGAGAGTTGGGCTGCGCGGCGTCGACAGAGCCGGGAACCGGCGACGCGGGACCGTGCATCGTGTGCGTCCCGTGCGTGTCGACGTCCTCGAGCCAGTACTGTACGAAGCCGGTCGACGGCGGCAGCTGGTCGTGGATGCGGTAGGCGTGGCCGGCCTTCAGGACGTGGTGTTTCGTGCCGATCGCCGAGCCGGCGATGAGATGGTTGTTCAACTTCGTGCGGACGCCGGCGACGTCGCGGTAGACATTGAACCCGAGGTTGTCGCTCTCGTAGCTCGTCTGCCAGTGGACCACGACGTCGTTCTTGTCCTGCGTCGCGTCGAGCTTTCGCAGCTTCACGAGCGTGACGGCGAAGACGTTCAGGTTGGCCAGGCTCGAGTTGTTCGACGCAACCGGGTCGGTCTGGTCGGCTCCCGTGATGCTGGCGGTGTTGGGGATCGTGCCGGTCGTCGTCGCGTGCACGATGAACGTGACAGTCACCGAGTTCCCGACGGCGAGCGTCGGGATCGAGCAGGCGATCGATGTCGTTCCGGAGCTGTAGAAGCAGGAGACGTTGAACGCATTCGCCATCGACGAGAACGTGAGCGAAGCCGGCAAAGTGTCGGAGAGGCTGACGTTCGTCGCGGTCGCGGGACCGTTGTTCGTGATGACGAAGCTGTAGTTCGTGAACTGCCCGTCGCCGATCGAATTCGGCGAGACGCTCTTCACGATGGAGATGTCGGCGTTCGTCGACGCGACCACGCGCGTCGTGTCGCTGGCGGTGTTGTTCGCCGGAACGTTGTCGGCGGTGGTGACGCCGTTGATGTTCACCATCGCAGTGCCCGTGATCGTCGTTCCGATTGCCGTCGTGGCGTTGACCTGGAACACGGGACTGAAGGTCGAGACCGTCCCCGTCGTGAACGCCTGATTGACGCCGGCTGTCTGATAGGTGCAGGTGATCGTTCCGCTCGTCGCGCCGGCCGCGGGTGTGACGCACGACCAGCCCGCCGGAACCGTTCCGACCGACTGGAAGTTCATTCCGGCCGGGACGTTCATCATCCACTGCACGCCTACGCCGGCAGCCGGCGCACTCGCCGGACCATTGTTCGAGACGACGGAGGTAAAGGTGACATTCTCGCCCGGATACGACGGATCGGGAGCGGCGTTCATCGTGGCCACCATGTCGTACCCGGTGGCGCCGCGGACCGTGAATGAGGACGAGGCGACGTTGTTCCACGAGTCGCCGTCGTTCGTCGCACCGACCGTCGCCGTACCGGTGATCACGGTACCGGCAACGGTGCCCGCGACAACCTTGAACACGCAACTGAACGTTGGGGTCGCGCCTGCGGCGATGGTGCCGGTCGCGAAGCAATTGAGCGTCCCGGTGCCATTGACCGCGGGCGTGATGCAGGTCCAACCCGCCGGAGGGACCATCGACTGATAGCTCATGTTCGCCGGTATGGGCATGGTCCACGTGGCGCCGGTTGCTGCTGTGACGCCCGCGTTCTTTGCAACCGAGGTGAACGTGACGTTCGAGCCGGCGGTCGTCGTCGTGGTGGCGTTGTTCGTCAGCGTCACCGACATGTCGGCCTGCTGCGCGGAAGCCACCGGGTTCGTCGCGGACGCGACGTTGTTCGCCGTTTTCGTGTCGGGCGTGAGGCTGCTGACGCTGTTCGTGTTCGCGATCAGCGCGCCGGACGGAGTACCGAGCGCCACCTGCACGACGAGGTTGAACGTCTGCACGCCGTTGGCGCTCGTCAGCGTCGGACGGGTGCACGTAATGTTGCCGGTGCCGCCGATCGCGGGCGTGATACAGGTCCAACCCGCCGGCACGCTGATCGACTGGAACGTGGCGCCGACCGGAATCGAGGTCGAGTAGACGACCGAGTCGGCCGGCGACGGACCGTTGTTCACCAGGGTCTGCGTGAAGGTGATGTTCTGGAATTCGTCGACCGGAGTGCCAGTGGCGCTGTCGGTCACCGCGAGGTCGGCGCTGGAGCACGTCGCGCCGTCGCCGCCGGGAAGGACATTGGCGCCGGCGATCAGATCGACGATGCCCGAGGTGCCGGGCTGCGCGCCGTAGTCGTCGTTCGCGGTCGTCGTCAGGCCGTTCGTGCCGCCGGAGACGTTGGTCGACGCCGCTGCGCTCGACAGCAGAATGTAACCGCCTCCGCCTCCGCCGCCCGGACCGTGACGCTCACCGGGGCTACCGCCGGGCGCCTGCAGCAACCACGGATTCCCGCCGTTGCCGCCCTTCGCCTGGACCGTCAGCCCGGAGAGATCGCCGACCTGCGTCGTGAAGAGGACCGAACCGCCTGCACCGCCGCCTCCGCCGCCGTCGCGGCCGACATTCGCCGCGTTCGCGCCGTTCGCTGTCAGCGTCGCGGTGCCGGTCGCCTGCAGCGCCCGAACGATGATCACGCCGCCGCCGTCCGCACCCGAGCTGTAGTAACCGTTGGCGCTGCCCGCGTTCGGGCCGCCGCCGTCGGCGAGGATGTTGCCGCCGCTGTCGGCCGCCGATCCGTTGTTCGTCGTTCCGGCGCCGCCGCCCCCGCCCATCGTGATGCGGGTGAGACTCGGCGA
>DASYSN010000040.1:0-1634 GCA_036003305.1 Thermoanaerobaculia bacterium | reverse complement strand
GCTTAGCCGCGCCCACATCTGAGCCAGCTCCGGTCCGACGGCGCTCGTGGCTCTTCTTCACGTCCCTTCTGGGCGTCGTCAGTCGATCTGCGTCGTCTTCTCCCCTAACTCCCAGTTCATCTTCAGAGCAGGGGGTCTCCGTGCCGGATTGATTTCGCTACGGAAAGTCGGTGAGAATTCCCGGGCTCCGATGACAATGCGAGGCGGTTCCCGGGAGACGCGGCATGTGTCGCCGCACGATTTCCGGTGGGACCGCGCGCTGATCGCGAACTTGCGCCACTCGACGCTGCCATGGAACGAGGAGGTGGCGGCCAGGCCGCTCGCGTCGGCGCAGCTCGGGTCTCGTGACCGCCTGTCGCTGCTCGCGCAGTTTGCGGCGCATCAGGCGACGTTGCAGTTCGCCGGGATTGCGGACGGCGAGGTCGAGGTGGCGGAGTGGGCGGTGGTGCAGAAGCGGGGCTGCGACTCGCGTCTCGTCCGGATCAGTGCACGCCCGCCTGATGTCGAAGGTCCACCACCGCTGACGCTGGCACAGCAGTTTGCGGAGCTGATTCGTGCGCCGGAGCTTGACGTCCTCCGGCAGTCGTGGGCGCGTCCGGAAGCGGTCTACATCGAGTGCTTCGCGAAATTGACGAGCGATCTCGCGGCCGATCTGCGGTGGACGCGTGCGGCGGCCGCGGGAACGGTCCTGTCTCCGGGACCTGACGTTCTCCGCGCGCTGCCGCGCGGGCGGAGCACGTACTCGGACGAGTCGTGCATCGAGGCGATGCGGGCATTCGGCCTCGACGTACGCGTGCTCCGCGGCGGCTCTATTGTTCGATACGGTGCGCTGGCCGAGCTGAACGTCGATCCGCGGCTGACCGAGACGGAGGTCGTCGAAGCGATCGGGAGCGACGTGGTGCTCGTTGCAATCGATCCAGAGAAGTTCGATCCCGCATCGAAGCGGGTGCTTCAGCTTCTTGAATGCGTATTCGTTCCCGATGTCGATCCGATCCTTCCGCCATCGCGGCGTTTCGTCGTCGCGCCGTCGCTGACCCTCGCGCAGGCCGCCTCGCACATCGATGTTCAAAGCGAGGAGCTCGATGAGCTGCTCCTCCGCGGGGTCGTGGCGCCGCGGCGGGGAATCGACATCACCGAGCCGGTGCGGTCGTACATCGCGGTGTTATCGCTGCTCGGAGAGGAGATTCCAGCCGCGATTGCGACCCGACTCCTGCGCGAGTTCACCGACATCGCGCTCGAGGATCTGGTCGTCGACGGCATCACATCATTCGACGGCAGCACGTTCCGCTTCGCCAAGAACGCGTCGCACGTCATCCCGAGCAGCTCGCGCGTGGCGATCTGCCGGATCGCGGCAAAGGTCGCGGAAGAAAGCGGCGACCTCGTACGTGCGGCCCAACTGCTCGTCGATGCCGGTGACCTCGTTCGCGCGACGACGTTGTTCGAAGAGGTCTCATGGAGCGGCGGCGACGCAACCGCCCTCTGGAGCATGCCGCGGCGCGTGCTTTCGCCGAAGCTTGCGAAGATCCTCACGCGGGCGCTGATCAAAGCGGCGCGGTACCGCGACGCGCGCGAGATCGCCGCTCTCATCGACGACGACGATCGTGAGCTGGCGCTTGCGTTCATCGAGCGGCGGA
>DASYSN010000039.1:0-12219 GCA_036003305.1 Thermoanaerobaculia bacterium | reverse complement strand
CGCGACCGCGAAGACCAGCGCCGCCGGGTCGGCGGGTTTCAGGCCAAACAAGAGGCTGGAGATCCACTTGCCGGCTGCGAAGACCAGCGGCACTCCGATCACGGCGCCGATGAGGACGAGCAGTAGCGACTCGCGGAGAATGAGCCAGAGAATGCCGCGGCGCTGCGCGCCGAGGGCGATGCGGATTCCGATTTCGTTGGTGCGGCGAGAGGTCGCATACGCCATGACTCCGTAGAGTCCGATGCAAACGAGAACGACGGCCAGCATGCCGAACGCGGCGGAGAGGTCGGCGATCATTCGTTCCGTGACGAGCGAGTCGGAGAGACGCTGGCCCAGGGTGTCGATCGTGGCGACATCGGGCAGACCCGGCGCGGCCTGCTTCACTGCGGTGCGAATCGCGGACGTGAACGACGACGGGTTGCCGGAAGTGCGAACGATGATCGCCGCTCCCGCTGTCCAGTCGGTGCCGAGGGGATTGAAGAAAGGGACATAGAAACGCGGGAACGGCTTCTCTTTCGCGCTGCGCTGCTTCGCGTCCCGAGCCACCCCGACGATGACGAAGGGGGCATCGCCCGAAGTCATGTGGACAATCACCCGCTGACCAATGGGGTCGGAGTGCGGGAAGAATTTGCGCGCCATGGTCTCGTTGATCACGCTGGCGGGCTCTCCCTTGCCGCTGTCGCCCGCGGTGATCTCGCGGCCTTCGAGAATCGGGATTCCGGTGGTCGAGAAGAAGTTGGGGCCGACCATCGACCAGTGCACATCCGCGTCGTCATGGGGCAATGGCTTTTGCCCCTGGATCGTGACGGGCGAACTGGAGTCCATGCCGCTCACCAATTGGTTGTCGATGAGCGTCGCGCCGCGAACGCCCGGTATCCCGCCAATGGTTTGCAGGATGCCCTGATCGAGCGCAGGGACCTCGGCCCGGCGGTATCCGTTCGAGACCGGGTCGACCCAGAATTGCAGCAGGTGGTCGCGATCGTAGCCGAGCTGCGTCTCCGACAGGTTCCGAAAGCTGCGCACGAACAGTGCGGCCATGACGAGAAGCAGCAGCGACACAGAGACCTGCGCGACGACGAGAATCTTCCCCGCGGGCACGCGGCCTGGCCGGCCGGCATTGCCCGCGACGCCGCGCGCGGCTCCCTTCAGATCGACCCGCGTCGCCCGAAAGGCGGGAGCGAGGCCGAAGAGAATTCCGGTCAGCAATGAGACGCCAAATGTGAACGCGAGGATCCTCGGGTCGGGATGCACGTCGAGCTGAATCTGATTCGACGTGGTCGAGACCATGCGCAAGAGAGCCGCATCGGCCCATTGCGCCAGAAGCAGACCGACGGCACCGCCGATCGCGGCGAGCAGGATGCTTTCGGTGAGCACCTGGCGAAAGACGCGCGACCCGCTGGCGCCCATGGCGACGCGGATGGAGATTTCTTTCTGCCGCGCGGCCGATCGGGCCAGGAGGATGTTGGCGATGTTCGCGCAGGCGATCAGAAGAATGAGTCCCACGATGACCATCAAAATGAGCAGCGGCTTACCGAAATCCGTGCGGAGTGCCGAAGCACCGTGGCTGCCGGCGGTGACGGCAAGGTGCTGATTCAGAAATCGCTGTTTGTCTTGCGCCGACATGCCGCCGGTTTGCGCTTCCATCATCTGGTGGAACGCGACTTCGACTCCCGCTTTCGCTTCCGCCAAGGTGACTCCCGGAGCGAGGCGGCCGATCGCTTGCAGCCATTCGGTCTTGTGGAACGGGTTCGTCTCCTGGGTGAGGTAGTCGTGCCCCGGGAACATCTCGCTCTCCATCGTGAGCGGCACCCAGATGTCGGGTGTCGCGCCCACGGTCTCGCCGTGAAACTGCGGCGGAGCGACTCCGACGACCTCGAAGGAGGTGTTCCGGATGCGAATTCTGCGGCCGATCACGTCGCGGGCGCCACCGAAGCGGTCCTGCCAGAACGCGTCGCTGATCACCGCAACGGGATTCGCGTCGCGCAGCCGGTCGACTTCGGGTCCGAACGCGTGGCCGAGAGCGGGCGTCACGCCGAGAACCGGAAAGTAGGAGCCGCTGACCAGGCTGACTTTCGCGGGCGCGCCGTTCTCGACAGGCACGCGGGGCGGGTAGCTCGTCGCCGCCAGCAACCCGGAAAAGAGCCGACGGTTGCGCTCCAGTTGCTGAAATTCGGGATAGGTCACGAAGTCGCGGTTGCCGTCGCCGAAGCCCGCCTCGAAACCCTGCTCGTTCTGATTGGTGAGAAAGACGAGCTGTTGGGGATCGCGAACGGGCAGAGTGCTGAGCAGCACGGAATTGATGACGGAGAAGATGGCCGTGTTGGCCCCGATTCCGAGCGCCAGCGTGATGATGATCGTCAGCGCGTATCCGGGATGACGGGAAATCTGTCGAGCCGCAAACTTGAGATCTGAAGTCAGCATCATTCGCTCCGTAAGACGGCCGCGGGATCGATCCGTGCGATGCGCAGCGTGGGCACTACGCTCGCGAGAACCGCGAGCACTCCAAGGATCACGACAGTGCCGGCGATCGTGACGGCGTCATAGATCGGTATCCCGAACACGACGCTGCGCATGACGCGCAACGCGGCCGCGGAGAGCAGCAGTCCGATCGCGAGACCGGCTGCCGACGCGGCCACGCCGGAGCGCGAGACGCGCATCATCACCTGCGCGGTCGTGGAGCCGAGCGCCATGCGGATGCCGATCTCGCGCGTCCGCTGCGCAACGCTGTTCGCGACGAGCGCGAAGATGCCGATCGCGCTGAGGATCAGCGCCAGCGCGGCCATCGTGCCGAGGAGCGCGACTTCCACCCGCTGGGTGGCGAGCGTGTCCTTCATTAGATCGTTCATCGTGTAGAAGCCGGTGACCGGCAGGCTCGCATCGGCGCTCGCGAGCGCGCGCTGCATCTCCTCCCGCAGACCGGAAACGGGTCCGGAGGTGCGTACGATCCAGTCCGGCTGCATCCATGTGTGCGCCAGTTCCAGACCCTTTGCCGGCATCTGCGCGGCCGGGAAGTACACGGTCTCTTCGGTCTGGAGCGGGGCGACGGGAGTGAGTCGCGACGAGATCACGACGTCGGACACTTCGCCGACAATCCGGGTGTCCCTGTTGATGATGCGCCCGACCGGATTCGCGCCGCCGTAGAACTTTTCCGCGAACGCGCGGTTCACGATCGCGACATGCTCCGCGTTCGGCCCGTCTGCGGCCTTGAAGGTCCGCCCTGCCAGCAACGGCATTTCCAGCGTTTCAAAGTATCCGGGCGTCGCGTACAGGACGTCCGTCGCCGCCTGCTTGTCGCCGTCGAACGTCATGGAGTCGTTCATCGCGCGCTCGTACGGCACGGTCAGGCCGGCGGCGGCGTTTTGCACGCCCGGAATCCGGCGCATCGCGGCGAGGCTTTCGCGCAGCAGTCCGCGGAACGCCTCGGCGTCGTGATAGCGGACGTCGTCGAGCGAGACTTTCGCGACCAGCACGCCATTCGGGTTAAAGCCCGGCGGCAGCGTCTCGAGATGGATCAGCGTCCGGATCAGAAGCCCAGACGCGGAGAGCAGAATCACGGTCAGGGCGACTTCTCCCGCGATGAGCACCTGGCGCAGTTTGAGCGACGTTCGGCCGCCGGTGCTTCGGCCCGCCGAGCGCAACTCGCTCATCGGCACCGCGAACGCCGGAAGCATGCCGAACAGAACGCTCGTGAGAAGCGCGACAGCCATCGTGAATGCGAGCACGCGTCCGTCGATCGGCACGGTGGCCACGGGAAGAAGGCCTTCGGGCAGGAGCAGCAGCAGGCCGCGCATGGCGGCGAACGCCACGCCGACGGCGACCGCCGCTCCGGCGGACGCCAGAACGAGGCTCTCGATCCAGAACTGTTTGTGCATCTGCCATGCGGAAGCGCCGAGGGCGCGCCGAGTCGCGATCTCGGCGCTGCGCGCCATGATGCGCACGATCGCGAGGGCCGCGAGGTTCGCGCAGGCGATGAGTAGAATGAGCCCGGACGCGAACATCAGCGCTTCGACTTGCGGCCGCACCGAGTCGCTCGCCGCCTTCTGCAGCGGCGCGAGGTAGTACGTCAGCTTGGATCCCGGGTTTGCCTGCTCGTACCGCTCCTTGCGGATGGCCCACGCGCGATTCACTTCCGCGGTCGCACCTTGCCACGTCGCGCCGTCGCGCAGCCGCACGATGGCGTCGAAGTTCGAGCCTCCTCCTTCTCCCTGGCGGCTCGGTTGAAGGGACGTGTAAATCTCGGCGTCGGACGGCGTCGTCGTGTGCGGCGGCAAGACTCCCACGATCGTGTACGACTCGCCGCGCACGAGAATCGCTTTCCCGATTGAATGGCGATCGGCGCCGAGGACGTCGCGCCATATTCGATCGCTGAGCACAACCGCCTTCGGGCCGTTCGGCCGGTCTTCGTCTTCCGAGAAATTGCGGCCGAGCAGCGGCCGGATGCCGAGGACGTCGAAGTAGTGGGCGGAGACGCGCTCGTCGCGGACGTATTGCACGCGCGATCCCCTGCTCGATCCCTTGCTCGATCCACTGCTGAGGTTCACGCCCGACGCGCCGCCGCTCACCGCCGAGATCAGCGATGGGGCGTTGTCGCGCAGCAGCTCCCACTTCTCGCCGTCGACCGCGCTGCGCTGGTCGGAGGGCGTGCTGCCGGTGGTCCGCGCGTAAATCGTCGCCAGCTTTTCGGGATGCTGGTATGGGAGGTCGCGCAGCATCAGCGCATTCACGAGCGAGAAGATCGCCGTGTTCGCTCCGATCGCGAGCGCCAGCGTCACGATGATGGTCAGCGCATATCCGGGATGACGAAAGAGTTGTCGAGCGGCGAACTTCAGGTCCGATTTCAGCATCACTCGCTCCGTAAAACTGCCGATGGCTCGACGCGCGAGGCGCGCCACGCCGGCAGCAGGCATGCCGCGGCCGCCACCGCCAGGAGCAGGCCGATCACGGCGGCGAACACCGTCGGGTCGAGCGGCTTGGTCGCATACAAACTCGAACGGATCAGTTGCGTCGCGCCGATCGCCAGCAGCGACCCGGCGACGACGCCGCCGAGCGCGGGGCGGAGGCCGTCGAGCAGCGTCAGGCGGAGGACGTCTGTCCGTTGCGCCCCGAGAGCGAGTCGAATGGCAATCTCGGAGCGGCGCTGCGCCACGATGTAGGCGAGTACGCCGAACAGGCCGACGGCGGCGAGCAGGAGCGAAATGCCGGCGAACGTCGCCAGCAGTGTCGCCTGAAAACTGGCGTCGACGGACGATTGGTTGATGATCTGATTCATCGTGAGGACGTCGGAAACCGCCAGCTCGTGGTTCATCTGCTGGATGTTTTTCTGAATGGGCAGCGCGAGGCTCTCCGGGTCGCGCACCGCACGCACGACGAGCGCGGCCTGTTTGAAGAAGCCGGCGCGGATCGGGAAATACATCATCGGCATCGGCGGCTGCTCGAGCTGGTAGCGGGTGTCGCCGACGACGCCGACGATCTCGTATGTTCGGCGGGCGAATCCGATCAGGTGCTTGCCGATCGGCTCCTCGTTCGGCAGGTACTGTCGTACGAAGGCTGCGCTGACGATCACTTCTCTTGCCGAATCGAGGCGCTGATTCGAACTGAACGTCCGGCCGCGGACGAACGGGATTCCGATCGTCGCGAAATAGCCGGCATCGGCGCATCGGACGATCGCAAGGTCCTGCTCCCCCTGTGGCCGTGGCGGATGCTCCACGATCGTGAAGCCGCCGTCGCCGTAGTAGCCCTCGCCCGGAACGGCCCGCACGAATCCGGCCGCTTCGACGCCCGGTAAAGCGCGGACGCGCGCGAGGAGATCGTCGTAGAAGGCGAGGCGCTGCGCCGCGTTGTCGTACTGCACGTCGGGAAGGGTGAAGTGCATGGAGAGAATGTTGTCGGTGGCACAGCCGAGGGTGTTCGACCGCAGCTGCGTGTAGCTCTTCAGCAGCAACCCGGCGCTGACGAGCAGGACGACCGTGAACGCCACTTCGGCGGCGATGAGCACTTTGCGCACCGAGGCGCGGGAAGCGCCGCCCGTTGATGTGCGCGAGCTTTCCTGCAGTGCCGAGCAGAGGTTGTCATGGCCGCTCGCGAGCACGGGAATGAGTCCGGCGAAGAGGGCGCAGCAGAAGACGAGACCTGCGACGGTCGCGATCACGACGCCGTCGATGTGGATCGACTCGACGCGGGCCATGTCGCTGCGCATCATGACGAACCACCGGAGCGCGGCGTACGCGAGCCCCAGCCCCGCGGCTCCGCCGGCCGAAAAGAGAACGAAGCTTTCCATGAGCTGCTCGCGAATCAGCCGCAAGCGGCCGCCGCCGAGGGCCGTGCGGATCGCAACTTCCCGCCGCCGCGCCGCGGCGCGCGCAGTCAGCAGATTCGCGACGTTGAGACATGCGATCAGCAGCATGCATCCGGTCGCCGCGAGCAGCATGTACAACGCCGGCCGGAGGGTGCCGACCACGTCGTCGATCAGCGGGCGGATGTCGGCCGCGGTACTGACGAACGGAAGATCGCGATGCGCGTCGTGGACGCGGCGTACGATCGCCGATGCCTCCTGTGTTGCCTGCTCGCGCGTGACCCCGCGCTTCAGTCTCCCGATGACGTGAAACTGGTGGTTGTTGACGCTGTGCATCTCCTCCGGATCGCTCTGGAAATAGACGGGAACGAACAGCTGAACCTTCTGCTCCGGAAACGCGAACCAACGCGGCATGACCCCGATGATCGTGTAGGGCTTCGCCTCGAGATCGATCTTGCGGCCAAGGACCGAGGCATCGCCGCCGAAGCGGCGCTTCCAGAGCGCCCAGCTGATGATGACGGTGCCGTTTGCGGACGGCCGGTCGTCTTCGGGCGTGAAGGAGCGTCCGATCAGCGGCTGGACGCCGAGAGTGGGGAAGAGGTCCCACGAACAGATGGTCGCCCGGACTCGTTCCGGCAGCGTGCCGCCGTCGGAGAGGCTGTATTCCGGCCAGCCGTTATAGAGCGCGAGACCGGAGAACGACCGGCTCTGACGTTTCCACTCCTCGTAAACGCCTGGAGAGGCGACGTTACGCGGGAAAATGGCGCTGCTTTCGTAGAGTCGAACGAGTTGCTCCGGATGATCGAACGGCAGCGGTTTCAGGAGCACCGACCAGACGACGGTGAAGAGCGAGACGGTCGCGCCGATCCCGACGGCGATCACCAGCACGGCCACGAACGAGAAGCCGGGCCGCCGTGCCAGCGTGCGAACAGCGACGCGCAAGTCGCGAAACAGCGAATCCATCCCGCCGGCTAACTTCGTATTCGATTTCGACGTCATGGAGGCAGCCGTGGGGCAAGCGCGCTGCCATGCCGCCGACATTGATAAATCAGCGATTTAACGTCGCCGCCTCTCCGGGAAGTGTTCGGATGTGGGACGCGAGTGTTCGCTGCGAGACAGTTGCGAGCGCCCGGAAACGGTGCACATTCCGGCCTAACCGCGATTCGTCAACCACTTACGGACGTTGCCATCCGTGGCACCTGCGTTGCCCAATGGCACCCCGGCAATGGACATCGCTCGACCGGAACGCGCTCGTCAGATTCGTATTCGAAGGATCGTCACCTGGGCGGCCGTGGCCCTCGTCATCGGACTGGCGACCCTCGGACTGTCGCGGCTCCGGCCGGCGGCGCCCGGGGTCGACAAGGCAAGTCTCTGGATCGGCCAGGTCGAGCGCGGGCCGATGCTGCGCGAGGTGCGCGGGAGCGGAACGCTGGTTCCGGTCGACGTGAACTGGATCGCCGCCGCGAACGACGCGCGCGTGGCGAGCATTCTCACGCTCGCGGGAAGCGCGGTCGAACCCGACACCGTGATCATGGTGCTCTCGAATCCCGAGCAACTGCAACGCGAAGCGGATGCGAAGTTCCAGCTGGCCGCCGCGGAGGCGGAGTACGCGAGCCTGAAGAGCCGCCTCGAAAGCGACCGGCTGAACGACGAAGCGGCGGTCGCCCAGCTCAAAGCCGACTACGAGCAGGCGAGGCTGCGGGCCGACGCCGACGCCGACATGGCCAAGCGAGGCGTGCTGCCGGAGTTGTCGCGGCGCGTGTCGCAGAACGCCGCCGACGGATTGGCGACGCGGTACAAACTCGCGCAGGAGCGCCTCGCGGTCGGCCGCGGCACCATCGAGGCGCAGCTCACCGCGCAGCGCGCGAAGCTCGATCAGTTCCGGACGCAATACGCGCTGCAGCAGGGCCAGGTCGGGTTGCTGAGCGTGCGCGCAGGAATCTCCGGCGTGCTGCAGCAGGTCAGCGCCGAGGTGGGACAGCGCGTCAACGCCGGAGCGATCCTCGCCAAAGTGGTCCAGCCGGCGCATCTCAAGGCCGCGGTGAAGATCGCCGAGACACAGGCGAAAGACATCCAGTTGGGAGAGAAAGCGTCCGTCGACACGCGCAACGGCGTCGTCGCCGGACACGTCATCCGCATCGATCCGGCGGCGGAGAACGGCACCGTCACGGTCGACATCGGGCTCGACGGCCCGCTGCCGAGAGGCGCCCGTCCGGATCTGAACGTCGACGGCACGATCGAGCTCGAGCGGCTCGCGAACGTGCTGTACGTGCAGCGGCCGGTGCACGCCGAAGAGGAACAGACCGGGTCCGTGTTCCGGCTCGATCCGAGCGGCTCGACCGCGCGGCGCGTGAACGTGCGGTACGGCCGCAGCTCGGTGAGCGCGATTCAGATCACCGCGGGCCTTCAGCAAGGCGACCGCATCATCCTCTCGGACGTCAGTCAGTGGGACAAATTCGACCGCATCCGGTTGCAGTGAGAAAAGGAACTGTCATGGCCGAACCGATCATCCATCTCGACAATGTGACGAAGATCTTCTACACCGACGACATCGAGACGCACGCCTTGTCCGGCGTGGAGCTCGACGTCGAGCCGGGAGAATTCGTCTCGATCGCCGGCCCGTCCGGCTGCGGCAAGTCGACGCTCCTCTCGATCCTCGGCCTGCTCGACACGCCGAGCAGCGGCGCGTACGTCCTCGACGGCCACCCGGTGACCGCGCTGACGACGGCGGACCGCGCGCGCATCCGCAATCAGAACATCGGGTTCATTTTCCAGGCTTTCAATCTCATCGGAGACTTGACGGTCTACGAGAACGTGGAGCTCCCGCTGACGTACCGCACCATGAGCGCGGCCGAACGGAAGCAGCGCGTCCAGCGCGCTCTCGAGCGCGTCGGCATGGCGCATCGCGTCAAGCATTTTCCGGCGCAGCTTTCGGGCGGGCAGCAGCAGCGCGTGGCGGTGGCCCGAGCGCTCGTCGGCGAGCCGGCGATCCTCCTCGCCGACGAGCCGACCGGAAACCTCGACTCGAAGAACGGCGAGGCGGTGATGGATCTTCTCCGTGAGATTCACCGCGCCGGCGCCACGATCTGCATGGTGACGCACGACCCGCGCTTCACGCGATACGCGCAGCGCACGCTGCATCTGTTCGACGGACGCATCGTCGAGGAGACGCACAACCGCGGAGCGGAGAACGAGCTGCGCGAAAGCGGGTTCCAGATCCAATGACCTCGCTGCGCCACGCCTTGCGCTCGTTGCTGAAGTCGCCCGGCTTCACGTCGGTCGCGGTGCTGACGCTCGCCATCGGGATCGGCGCCTCGACCTCCATCTTCTCGATCGTCGGAGCGGTGCTGCTCGCGCCGTTGCCGTATCCGCATCCGGAGCAAATCGTCCGCGTGTGGGAGCAGGCGCCGGACGGCCACCGGATGAACATCGCCTTTCCGAACTTCGACGACTTCCGCAATCAGAACGGTACGTTTGCGACTCTGGCCGCTTACGAATTGTGGGACGTGGCGGTCTCCGGCGGAAGCGAGCCGGTTCGCGCGCAACTCGGCGTCGTGTCGGACGATTTCTTCCGAACGTTCGGCGTGCAGCCGGTGATCGGCCGCGTTCTCGCGCCGAATGAATCTCGCGAACGCGCGCCCGCAATCGTCGTCTCTTACGGATACTGGAAGCGATACCTCGGCGCGACGTCGGATCTCTCCCGCGTGCGCCTGTCCGTCGCCGGCCAGCCGTACCCGGTCATCGGAGTGATGCCGGCGGATTTTGACGCCCCGAGCGGCGTCTCGGGCTGGATAGCGCGCGAGCTCGACCCGGAGACGAGCCGGACCGCGCACAACTGGCGCGGGATCGGCCGCCTTCGGGACGGTGTCACGGTCGCTCAGGCGCGCGCGAATCTCACTGCGATTGCCGGCCACATCAAGGCGCAGTACGGGAAAGATGCCGATCTCGATGCCGCCGAGGTGGTGCCACTCGCGGATGCGATGGTCGGAGACGTGCGCAAGGCATTGCTCACCCTCTGTGGTGCGGTCGGCCTGCTACTGCTCGTCGGCTGCGCCAACGTTGCCGGCGTGATGCTGGCGCGAACGTCGGCGCGGGCGAAGGAGTTCGCGGTGCGCATCGCGCTCGGCGCCGGCCGCGTCCATGTGCTGAAGCAGTTTCTCAGCGAATCGCTCGTGCTGGCGGCCATGAGCGGGATCGCGGGACTTCTGATCGCCATGTGGTCGGTGAAGTTACTGGCGGCGATCGTCCCGGCGACCCTTCCGCGCCGCGAAGGAATCGCGCTCGACACGCGGGTGCTCTTGTTCGCGATCGGGGTGACGATTGCCGTCGCCATCGCGCTCGCCCTCTTTTCGTCGTGGCGAGCGTCGACGGGGCGCATGCAGGATGCGCTGACCGCCGGTTCGCGCAGCCTGACGGCTTCGCGATCAACGCAGCGGATGCGCGTCGTGCTCGTGATCGGCGAGATCGCGACGACGCTGACGATTCTCGTCGCCGCGGGCCTCCTCGGCCGCAGCTTCCTTCGCTTGATGGAGACCAGTCCGGGCTTTCGCGCGGAGAACCTGATGACCGTGCAGTTCTCGTTGCCTGAGTCGCCGCACGCGAACGCGCAGGCCGAGAACGTTCAGCGCATGGACCGCATCCTCGAGCGCCTTCGCGCGGTGGCCGGTACCGAAAGCACCGGCGTTGCCAGCGCGATGCCGGTGGCGCACGGCGACAACCTCCCCGAGGGTTCGTTCATCATCCTTCGGGGACAGAAACCGCCCGCCGACTTCAAGCAATTCGAATCGATGATGCACGATCCCGCGCAGGTGGGAGAGGCTCTCTACTGTTCGGCGAGCGCAGGCTACTTCCAGACGCTGGGCATTCCGCTGATTCGCGGGCGCATGTTTTCCGACAGCGACACGCCGGATGCGCCGCACGTGGCGGTCATCAGCGAGGCGCTCGCGCGGCAGCGCTTCGGGAACGAGAATCCGATCGGGCAGCAGCTCGAGTTCGGCAACATGGACGGCAACCTGAAGCCGCTCACCGTGGTCGGGATCGCCGGCGACGTCCGCGCGGCGGGTCTGGATCGTCCGCCCAGTCCGATCATCTACACCGATTACCGCCAGCGCGGTGCAGGGAACACGCCGGTGGTCATCATCCGCAGCACGGGCGCGCCGGCGCAAGTCACTCCGATCATCCGCGGTATCTTCAGCGAGGTCGCACCCGACGTTCCCGTGAAGATCTCGACGTACGAAACGGAGATCGGCGGCTGGCTCGCACAGCGCCGTTTCGTGCTTCTTTTGGTCGGGTTGTTCGCCGCGGTCGCCTTGGGACTCGCGGCTCTCGGCATCTACGGTGTCATCGCGTTCTCCGTCGCGCGCCGGACGCAGGAGATCGGGATCCGCATGGCTCTCGGCGCGCGGCCCGGCGACGTGCTGCGCCTGGTCCTCGGCGAAGCGGCGCGCATGGCCGCCATCGGAATCGCGATCGGCGTCGCCGTATCGCTTTCGATCACGCGTCTGATGTCGTCGCTTCTGTTCGACGTTCGCGCGACCGATCCGTGGACGTTCGTCTCGGTCGCGGCCGTGCTGACCGCGGTCGCTCTGCTGGCGTCGTACGTTCCGGCGCGGCGGGCGATGCGCGTGGCGCCGGAAACGGCGTTGCGATATGAGTGAGCCTTGACTGACTCATTGATCACTACCCGGCGCATCGAGAAATCGGTTGCGAACGGCGCGGCGACGACCTGGATCGTACGCGCCATCGATCTCGACATTCGCTCCGGCGAGTTCGTGTCGATCATGGGGCCGTCCGGCGCCGGCAAGTCGACGCTGCTCCACATCCTCGGCCTCCACGACGCGGACTGGCGCGGCGAGTACGTCTTGTGCGGCGAGCCCGTTCACGCGCTGAACCGCGCGAAACGCGCGGAGCTGCAGAAGGACCGCATC
>DASYSN010000038.1:0-16594 GCA_036003305.1 Thermoanaerobaculia bacterium | reverse complement strand
TTCTGCCAGCGCGCGGCGTGCAGCTCGTATAACGCGTCCAGCAGCGTGTCGAGCGACTCCGCGGTTGCATTCTCGTACCGGACGTCGCCTTCGCGCTCCAGGCATCGCCGGAAGTAGCGAAGCTTCTTGCGCGCGTGCGTCGAGAGGAGGTTCTGCAGCTCCTCGCCGGCGTTTTCGATCGGCAGAACGGGACACGGGTCCTGATCCTCGACGTTGTCGCTCCAGCCGTCCGGCAGCGGCACGCTCAACAGGCTCGACGAAGGACGGAGCTGCTGCAGGTCCCAGAGCTGGCAGTCGGCGCGCGTGATCGAGTCGATCAAGAGCGAGGCATCGCCCCCTTCTATCTGGAGGACGTCGAGATAGTCGCTGTTGCCGGTGCCGAGGAACATGCCGAGCGATTCGCCGGAGTCTTCGTCGCGGAGGATGTAGAGCGGCGCGAGCGCGTCGAGGGAACCGTCCGAGGCCGTGCTTGTCTGGGCGATCACGTGCGGCGTGTCGCTCCCGAAGTGCTTCCACCACGGAAGCAGCCACTGCGGCGACTGGAACGGCGTCGCGTTCGGATCGCGGCGCCAGAGCGCCTCCCAGCGATCCGCGATACGCTCCAGGCCGTCAACACCATCCACGATTTCGTTACGCATGGGCGCCGAATTGTAGCGGTTGGAAATAGCGCTACCACCATCCCAGGTTCAGCCGAATAACTTTCGTCACCTTATCGTCCCTGGCGAACATCGGAGGCCTCCCCACGTGAAACACATTTCGGCGTACTGGCAGACGTGTGTCCTCGCAGTCCTCGTTGCGGCGTTTTTCGTCCCCCTCGCTTCCGCGACCACCATCGTGATGCCGACCGACGAGCAGCTCGTCGCGAAGTCGCCGGACATCGTGGAAGGAACGGTCCTCTCGTCCGTGCCCGTGCAGATCGGCAACCGCATCTGGACCGAAACGCAGGTCGCCGTCTCGCGCACGATCAAGGGCGACGCCGCCGGCACGATCACCATCCGCGAGATCGGCGGCCAGATCGGCGTCAACGTCACGAAGATCTTCGGCGCGCCGGAGTACACGGCGGGGGAGAACGTCCTTCTCTTCCTGACGCCGTCGCGGCGCGGCGACTTCCAGACGACCGATCTCTTCGTCGGCAAGTTCACCGCCGACCAGATGCTCGACGGCACGCCGATGTGGGTCCGTAACGACCAGACGGCCGACGTCTCGATGCTCGACGGCGACTTCCATCCGATGCGCGCCGGCAACATCCAGCGCGCGGCGCAGGGCTTCGAGCAGTTCGTCGTCGATCGCGTAGCAGGTCGCGTCGCCGGCCGGACCGGCACGCCCAACTACGCCGTCGAGAACCCGATGCTCCGCAGCGTCGTCGGCACCGACGGCGGCCAGCGCTTCAAAGCGATCGACTACTTCACGCTCATCTCCGAGCCCGACATCTATCGCTGGGGCGTGTTCGACCAGGGGTCGTCCGCGAACTGGTACAGCTACGGCACGCAGCCCGGCTACACCGGCGGCGGCGTGAACGAGATCACCACTGCCATGAGCTCGTGGACCGGTTACACCGGCGCGAACATCAAATACAACTACGTCGGTTCCGAGACCAGCGGGGCCGGCATGAACACGAACAACGGCCGCAACGAGGTCCTTTTCAACGATCCCTTCGGCGATATCTCGGGCTCGTGGAACCCGGCCACCGGCGGTGTGGTCGGTCTCGGCGGCTTCAACGGCGTCGCCGGCAGCGGCACCTTCACCGCGACGTACACCGCCGACGCGTCGCACACCGCGGGCGCTCACTCCTACACGAAGATCACCGAGGCGAATCTGACGATTCAGGACGGCGTGTCGTCGAACGCAAACGTTCCGAGCACCGAGCTGGCGGAGATCGTCGCCCACGAGTTCGGCCACACCCTCGGCTTCGGCCACAGCACCGACCACACAGCCCTGATGTACGCCTACGTCACCGGCCTCGGCCCGTCGCTGCGCACCGACGACCAGAACGCCGCCGCGTGGCTCTATCCGAACGGCTCCTCCGTACCGCCGCCGCCGTCCGGCAGCGCGCCGGCCGCACCGTCGAACCTGACGGCTGCGCAGAGCGGCTCGAACGTCGTCCTGAACTGGACCGACAACGCGAACAATGAGACCGCGGAGCAGGTCTACGTCGCGGTGGGCAGCGGCTCGTTCAGCAGCGTCGCGACCCTCGGCGCCAACGTCACCACCGTCACGCTCACCGGCTTCACCGTCGCCACGTACAAGTTCTACATCACCGCATCGAACTCCTACGGAACCTCCGCTGCGTCGAACACCGCGTCGCTGAACTACGGCAGCGGTACGACGCCTCCTCCGCCCCCGCAGCTTCCGACGGCCGCGTTCAGCGCCAACACGAACAGCGGCGTCGCCGGCCAGACGACCTTCACGTTTACCGACGCGTCGAGCGGCACGATCACCTCGCGACTCTGGACGTTCGGCGACGGCCAGACCGCAACGAACGTCACCAACCCGTCGCACGTTTACGCCAAAGCAGGCGTCTTCACGGTCACACTGACCGCCACGAACAGCACCGGCTCGAACAGCGCATCGACCAATGTCTCCGTCACCGCTCCCGTTCCGGCGACGCCGAACGTCACTCCGGCGTTCACGGTCAATCCGTCGAATCCGGTCACCGCCGAGGTGATCGCTTTCACCGACGCCTCCACCGGCTCGCCCGCATCGTGGGCATGGGACTTCGGCGACGGCGTCACGTCGTCGTCGCAGAATCCGACGCACGCCTATGCCTACGCCGGCCAGTACACCGTGACGCTCGCCGTCCGGAACGCCGTCTCGTACGCCTACGCGACGCACACGATCAACGTCACGCCGGCCCAGCAGACGACGCGCACCCTCGTCTCGGCCGCGGCGCAGACCAGCGGCGTCGGCGGATCGTCGTGGCGCACCGAGCTGACGCTCTTCAACGCCGGCAGCGACGCGTTGCCGGTGAACCTCATCTACATCCCGAGCTACGGCAACGCCGTCCAGAGCGTGACCGTCACGCTCGGCGCGAAGGAGACGACGTCGTACGCGAACGCGCTCAGCCAGCTCTATGGCATCAGCAACGGTGCCGGCGCGATCGCGATCGAAGCGACGGCCGCCTCCGGCACGCCGCAGCTTCGCGTCACCAGCCGCACGTTCACCGACGGCGTCACCGGCACGTACGGTCAGGCCGTTCCGACCGTCGGCTCGTCCGACTTCAGCGGCAATCTCTACCTCACCGGCATGACGTCGAACGCGAACTTCCGCACCAACGTCGGTCTCGTGAATCGCGGCGGCAGCGACGCGTCGGTTGGGCTCACGCTCCTCGACGCTTCCGGCAACCAGGTCGCCACGGCGAACGTCACGGTTCCGGCGAGCAACTTCCAGCAGACCGCGATCTCGCAGCTCTTCCCGCTCCTCTCCACGCGGACGTTCGACTCGCTTTCGATGAAGGTGACGTCGAGCTCACCCGATGCGATCAGCGTCTATGCCTCGGTCATCGACAATCAAACGCAGGACCCGATCTACATCCAGGCGACGCCGGGCGGCGCCTCGTCGCCGATGGTGCTTCCGGCCGTCGGCCGTGCTCCGGGCGTCGGCGGCACGTTCTGGCGCTCCGACGTGACGATCTACAACCCCGGCTCGTCGACCCTGAACCTCACCATCCACTTCCGCATGGCCGGCAGCGACGACAACAACGCTCCGTACCGTTCGCTCAACATCGGTGCCGGAAGCACCGTGGTTCTCGCGGACATCCTCGGGCAGTTCAGCATCACCAGCGGAAGCGGCGCGCTCGAGCTTTCGTGGTCCAACGGCGTATCGCCGGTCGTCACCAGCCGCACCTACACGCCGGCGGCCACCGGCGGCACGTACGGGCAGTCGATCGATCCGGTCGCCGCGTTCGGCAATGACATGTACGTCACCGGCCTGCGGTCGGACAGCAGCTTCCGTTCGAACGTCGGCTTCGTGAACAACAGCGACCAGACGATGGCGATCTCGCTGACGCTCTATGCGTCGAGCGGCACCGCGGTGGCGAACGGCCTGATCACGCTCGCGCCGCGGTCCCAGGCGCAGAGCGCGCTCAGCACGCTCTTCCCCAACGCTCCGATCTCAGCCCTCGGCAGCGTCACGCTCCAGGCGCACAGCAGCAGCGGAGCGATGTTCGCCTACGGCTCGATGGTCGACAACACCAGCGGCGATCCGGTGTTCTTCGCAGGACAATAGAAACAGTCCTCGGTCCTCGGACCTCGGTCCTCAGATTCAGATCCGAGGACTGAGGACCGAGGACCGAGGACTCTGTTACCCGATACTGTCCAAAATCTCCCCGATCGTGCTCCGCCGGCACGTATACATCGGCGTATCCCGCAGCGTGTACTTCGACGACTCCGTCTCGCGCAGGTCCTGCACGAGATCGAGGAACTCGGCCGGCAGCTCCGCCTCGAACGCGACGACGAAGTCCTGATCGTCGAGCCCGAACGAGTACGTCGTGTTGATCTTCACGCGCGGGTACTTGTGGCCGATGGCGATGTGCTCGTTCATGATCCGCTGGCGGTCCGCCATCGGAAGCAGATACCAGTCGCGCGTCTTCACGAACGGATAGACGAAGAGGAACGGCCGCTTGCCCGGAACGATCTTCAGGCGCCGCCCTTCCTGCCCCTCGTGCACATGCTCGTCGACGTACTGCGAGTGCTTCGTCATCGAGAAGTAGGAGAACGGGATGTCCGTATACCGGCCGAGGATGGACTTGTTGATGTCGGCGACCATCTGCTGGAACGGATCGAGGTCATAGCCGATGCGCCAGAGCATGAAATCGACGCCTGCCTTGAGGCCGACCGTCGAGTAGGGGAGCACCATCATCGGCCCGGTGTAGCGCTGCACGATCTCGGCGAACTCCCGTTTCGCGGCGCTTTTCGCCTCCGCGTCGAGCGAGCGAAACGCGCGATCGACACGGAAAAACATGAAGTTGACGAATTGGCGCGCGGCGGGGGTGTCCTGCGGACGCGCGGTCTGCGGTTCGGGTGCCGTGATGGTCATGGATCGCGATTCTAGCGCGCCCGGCTTGTCCTATGTGATACCGCACGCATGTGGAAAGTTAGAAACGCGAGAGAGTCAAGTGCACAAAACCGCGTGCAATGCTTGACGCTGGCTAGCTAACTCATTGAAAGCAAAAGAGCTTGTCCGGATTACGCCCAACGTCGTGTGCAAATCGCTGACGGGGCCTGATTTGCACGGCTTTTCGCGTTTTTCACAGGCATTTCCGCAGCGTTTTCCACACTTTCTGTGTAAACGACGCGTCACCTTCTCGTGTGATTCTTGTGGAGCCGCCGGTAAAGTCCACGATCACTGAAGGTTCGCCTTTGAGGGGCCCCGCGTCGACCATTCCGTCGAGGCTTGTCTGAATGCCATGTGAGAGCATTTCCGGACTCTCCACGGCCGGCTCGCCCGAGAGATTCGCGCTCGTCGACGCCAGCGGCCCGCAGATCGCGGCGAGGGCCCGCAACCAGTCGAGAGCAGGCACGCGGACCGCCAGCGTCGCCGCGCCGCGGCTCGCCGCCACAGGCAGGCGAAGCGGAAGGATGGCGGTCAGGGGAGCGGGCCAGAGGGATTGCAGCACCTCCCTGGCGCGCTCCGGGACCTCGACGCCGATGTCCTGGAGCTGCTGCATCGACGCGCCGATGACGACGAACGGCTTCGCTTCGTCGCGTCCCTTCATCGCCCCGATCCGAGCGATCGCGCGCTCGTCCGTCGCGACGCCGTGCAGCCCGTAGATCGTATCCGTCGGCAACAGCACCACGCCGCCGCCGCGCAGCAGCTCCGCGATCGCTCCGACGTCAGCGGCGTTTGGCTGCGGTGCGGCTGTCCACCGTCGCATTCGTTGACCTCCGCGCGCTCTCGAGCAGTTCCCGCGCGTGAATCGTCGCCGACTTCGTGATCGTCTCGCCGCCGAGCATCCGCGCGACCTCGGCGATCCGCGCGTCGTCGTCTTCCAGCTTCCGGATCCGCGCGCGCGTGTGGCCGCCCGCGTCTTCCTTCCAGACGTAAAAGTGCGTCGTGCCGAAGGACGCAATTTGGGGCAGATGCGTCACGCAGACGACCTGATTCCGTGCCGCGAGCTCCTCCAGCTTCCGCCCGACCACCTCCGCCACTCGCCCGCCGATCCCGGCGTCGATCTCGTCGAACACCAGCGTCGCCGCCGCGCCGCGCGACGACGCCTTGAACAGCGCCGCCGCGATCGCGAGCTGGATGCGCGACAGCTCGCCGCCCGACGCGATCCTTTGCATCGCCCGCGGCTCCTCGCCGCGATTCGGCGCGATCAGGATCTCGACGATGTCGAACCCCGTAGGACGCGCTTCCGCCCGTCCGTTGCCGTCGTCACTCACGACGATCCGCACCGTCGTCCGCTCCATCGCGAGATCGTTCAGCTCCGACTGGATCGCGCGCTCGAAGGCCGTCGCCGCTTTGCCGCGCGCCGTCGAGAGCTTCTCCGCCGCTGCCGCATACTCGGCGAACTTCGCCTCCTCGGCCGACTGCAGCTTCTCGACGTTCGACTCGTAGTCCGCGAGCTGCTCGTGCTCGTCCTCGATGCGGCTCAGATGCTCCAGCACCGCCTCGACCGAGCCGCCGTACTTCTTCTTCAGCCGGTCGATCGTCACGAGGCGGTCCTCGATCTCGTCGAGCCGCGCCGGATCGTGTCGAACGTTCTCGCTCAGGTCGGCGAGCGTCCGCGCGATCTCCTGCAGCTTGTAGAGCACTTCCTGCAGCTCGTCTGTTGCTCGACCGACATCGGAGATGTCGCGCGAGAGCGGCTGCAGCAGGTGCGCCGCGCGGGCGACCTGCGAGGTCGCCGACGACTCGTCGTCCTCGATCAGCGCGAACGCGCCATTCGACGCCTCCGCCAGCTCCCGCGCATTCGCGAGCATCGTTCGCTCGCCGCGCAGCTTCTCCTCCTCGGCCGGATCGAGCTTCGCCGCCGCGATCTCGTTGATCTGGTACTTCAGCAGGTCGAGCCGCAGCGTGCGGTCGTTCTGCGCTTCCGTGAGCGTGCGCAGTTGATCGGCCGTCGTCTTCCACGCGTGATACGTCGCGCGCGTCGCGTCGAGCAGCGGACCGTGCCCCGCGAACTCGTCGAGCAGCTCGCGGTACGACTGCCCCGCCACGCGTTGATGCGACTCATGCTGCCCATGGATCTCGAGCAGCGAGTCCATCGCCTCGCCGAGGTTCTTGACGCCGATCGGCGATCCATTCACGATCACCCGCGAACGGCCCGACGACGCGATCTCGCGCTTCACGATCAACTCGACCGACCCGTCCGCGACGTCGACATCGACCCCGATCGCGTCGAGCCGGTCCGCGATCCCCCCCGGCACCTGGAACACCGCCTCGGCCGACATCTTCTCCGTCCCCGTCCGGATCATCTCCGTCGACCCCCGCGCCCCGCGCAGGAACTCCAGCGAGTCGATCAGCAGCGACTTCCCGGCCCCCGTCTCGCCGGTCAGAACGTTCAGCCCGGCTCCCGGCTCGATCGAGAACTCCTCCACGATCGCCAGATTGCGGACCTTGAGATACGTGATCACGACCCACCAAGTGTAGCGGACTGATGGCCTTCCATTTGCTCTGGAACAGCCCCGAGAGGAGTTGCGCATGTGCAGGAAATGGTTCGTCGCCGTCGTCGTGCTCGCGCTTGCCGCGTGCACCAAAGAAGCGACCGAGACGGCGAAGAACGTTCAGGAATCGACCAAACAGGCGGTGAAGAGCGTCGGCGACGCGCTGGAGGTCAACGCCGATTACAGCCCCAAGCCAGATGACCGCGCCGCCCGCGAGAAAGAGCGTTTCGACGCGCAGTGGCGGCAGCTCCAGTACTTCCGCCAGCAGGAAGCGCAGAAAGCCGCGATCCAGCAACAACAGCAGCAACAACAACAGGCAGCCGCGCAGCCGGCGAGCTTCCGATTCGTCACAGGCGCGAAGGAGAACTGGAAAGTCGTCGACCCGAACGCGATCAACAGCGCGCCCGTCAACGCGCCGGTCACCGGCGACGTGAAAGGCCCGAGCGTCCTGCGCGCGCAGGTCTACCTCGACCGCGTCCACTTCTCCGTCGGATCACTCGACGGACGGTGGGGACGCAACTCCGCCATCACCACGTGGTGGTATCAGAGCGCCCGAGGACTGCCGCCGACCGGCGACATGGACCAGCAGACCTTCCAGCGCCTCGCCTCGGAGGCTGCCTACGCGCCCGTCGTGAAACAGTACGCCGTGACGGCGGACGACCTGCAGGGACCGTTCGTCTCGATCCCCGACAGCGTCTACGACCAGCAGAAACTCACCTGCCTCTGCTACGAGACCGTGCGCGAGAAGCTGGGCGAGAAGTTCCACAGCGATCCCGACTTCCTCGACGTCCTCAACCCGAACGTGAAGTGGAAGGAGCTGCAGGCGGGAACGACCATCGTCGTCCCGAACGTGCGCGACGAATTCACGAACGACCAGAAGGACATCGCGAAGGTCGTCATCTCGATCGCCGGCAACTCCTTCGACGCCTTCGACGCGAGCGGCCGGCTCATCTTCCACGCGCCGACGACCCTCGGAGCCGGCTACGACCCCTCGCCGCACGAGACCGTGCACGTCGTCAAGATCACTCCGATGCCGCACTTCCACTACGACCCGACCCTGTACCACGAGGTGCCCGACTCCGAGCCCGACGCCCACCTCCCGCCCGGCCCGAACTCGCCCGTCGGCATCGTCTGGATCGCGCTGAGCAAGGAGCATTACGGCATGCACGGCAACCCCGAGCCCGAGTCGATCGGCTACTCGTCGTCGCACGGCTGCGTGCGGCTCACCAACTGGGACGCCGAGGAAGTCGAGCACCGGATCAGCGAAGGGGTGGAAGTCTCCTTCGTCGACACGCGCGCCAAAGACCTCCCCCCCGTAGCGCAGAAGAAGTAACCGCCTCAGTGTGGCGCCGGCAATCCTGCCGGCGCCGTTTCACCCGCCCTTACGGCTCCTTCACCTCGTCGATGTCGAACGTCCGCGGCAGCCGCGCCGCCGCGACCTCGTTCGGACCTTCGCTGACCTTTCCGTCCGCCTCGATCGTGAACGTCGCCTTGCCGTCCGTACGGATGACGATGTTGCCGACCGAGAAACCCTTTGTCGATGTGCGCGCACCGCGAGGACTTCCCTCTTCGGTCTGCAGGACGAGAGGCGCCGCGACGGTCACGCACGGAACCCTCGCTGCCAGCACCTTGTCGACCACGACCTTCCGAGGAAGCTGGAAATTCGTGCGTTGTCCGTCGCCGGTCGAGATGATCGCTACCGCTGGAGCGGCGCCGTTCACCAGATTCGCATTCGTACTGCTTTCGCTTCCGTGGTGACTCACCTGGAGCACGTCGATCCCGCCCTTGCTGATGAGCGGGTGAGCGCCGCCGGGGAGAATTGCCTTGATGACGGAGGATTCGACGTCCGCCTGGTCCGTCTTTCTCCCGGTGCATCGGCTGTCCGTGCTTCCGCCTCCCATGTCGCTCGCCCAGAAATAATCGAAACCGCCGTACTGAATCACCACCGCGATGGAGCGGTCGTTCTCGTCTTTCGGAGCGACCTTCTTGCCGCCGATGACGCTTCCGTTTCGCGCTACGCACGTCAGAGTGGCACCCTCGCCGAGCGGGATGCGGGTTCCGACCTGCATCACGACGGCTCGCCTCGCCGTCGTCGATCGCGCGGCGTTTCTCCACTTCGTGAACTCGCTGGCGCCCGTGTACGTCGAGCCGTTGTAGTAGTTCTGGATGTGGACGTCGTACAGCCCCGGACGCGTTCCGATGACTTCGTCGAATCCGCCGATGTGATCATCGTGAAGATGGCCTGCGATCGTGTAGTCGATCCCGTCGTCCGGCTGCATACCGATGCTCTCGAGGTACGGCTTGATGAACCGCGCACCCTTCCCCTTGTCTCCGGAATCCATCAGGACTGTCGTGCCGTCCGCGCCGCGTACGAGGACGGACGAGCCCCATCCGACGTCGATCACGTGGATCTCCAGATCGCCCGCCAACGCCGGGACGATCATCGAGAACGCGAGGACTGCAACAAGAACGAACACTCTGCGACCCATATCCGCTACCTCCTCCGGTAAGGCAGTATGGCCCTCCGCCGCGATCGAGCCGCGAAGCCTCTCACGGTACGCCGTGACGATCTGTCAGCGCCACCGCCTGCCCCTGTATGGCGCCGGCAATCCTGCCGGCGTGTTTCGCGTATGCCGGTGTAACGGGCCGCTAGAATGCAGCCATGACCTATGAAGCCCTCATCAACCTCGCACAGCAGGTCAACGACGAACAGACCTTCGTGCGCTTCCTGAGCGCCCTCCGCGAAGACTGCGAGTCGAGCCACCACGACTGCGAGTCGTCGTACCAGAACTGCATCGAAGACAACCACTTTCAGTCCCGATCGACCAAGAACTTCCTTCGCTCGATGGAGGATTGGGCCGGCGGCGACTTCGTGGAAGGAGCGCACCACGGCGAGCCGATCCTGCGACGAGTGGCCACGATGCTCTGCGTTGGAAAGTTCCTCAGGAGTGAGGACCAACCGCGGTAGGACGTGGATCTCCAGATCGCGCGCGAACGCCCGGACGATCATCGAAAACGCGCGATCGAACCGCGATGGCTCTCATGGTACGTCGTGACGAGCGGAGTCGGCGAGCCTCGAATCATGCGCGTCGATCGCGGCGTTCGTGGCCTAATGAGCGGGCGCGCTTGCGCGCGCCCGCTTCACTCCCTCCCGATCACATTACTGCCTGCTCTCGACGTGCGGAGCGCTCGGTTCCGGCGTCGAAGGAGACGCCGACGGCTGCGGCGTCTCGGGCGCCGACTTCCGCCGGCGTGCGATTCGCTTCAACCGTGTGAGCGTCAGTGCGGAGACTGCGGGAAGCTGCCCCGCGCAACGTTCTCTCCGTCTGTCATCGTGAGTCACCGACCGCGGCCACACCCCGCGCGAGAGCGCGTTGGAGGAGTGCGGCCGCTAGGTGGGGGCGGCGCAAACTCGTTTTTCGGCCGGGAAACTCGTTTCTTCGCCTGCAAACGTTTTTTTTCGCTGCAAACCTGTTTTTCGGCCGAAAAACGCGTCTGCAGGCCGTGTAAATCTGTTTTTCGGCGAGAAAACGCATCTGCAGGCCGCGCAACTCCGTTTTTCGCCGCAAAAACGCGTCTGCAGGACCTGCAAACCTGTTTTTTTCAGAAAAAACGCGTTTGCGGGGTGTGCAGGCCGGTTTTTCGCCGAAAAAACGCGTTTGCGGGTCGAAAAACGCGTTTCACCGCCGTCTGCAGCACGCGTTGACCCGACCGCCGGCGCTGACCGCGGAACAAGCGTCGTCGTGCGCCGATGATTTGATTGCCGCGCTACCGGCCACGCCGGCTGGACGCGCGTCCGCGTTGCGTGGAGGCTGCGACCTTGTGGCGTCTGATGATGGAGACGCCATCCATCGCTTCTTTCAGGCCGCGCTCGAGCATCGTCGTCGCCAGCGCGAGGTCGGTGTCGTTGAGCGCCGGCGTCCCCGCGTCGATGTCGATCCCCTCGAGCTTGATCGCCGTGATCCCCAACGCCCGCGACAGTTTGAACGCTGGCCGCGGGTCTACTGCGTGGAGACCGGGCGCCGGGCGCGTAGCACGTAGCCGACTGCCGCGACGGCGGCGAACGGGAGCCAGACCCAGACCAGTTCCGAGCGCAGCACCACGCCTGCCTTCGCGGCGAAGTTGGTCGCACCGATCGGGGAGACACGGATAGGGCGCCAGGGGAGGAAGTAGCGTCTGGTCGAGAACGGGATGAAGAAGCCGACGCCTTTGCCGCCGTTGGTCATCGCGTCGAGGAGGCCGTGGGAGGCGATGGCGAGGAACAGGAACGTGAAGGTTTTCGGGAACGAGGGGCGCGGGCTGGAAAGCCCGCGCCACACGAGGGAGAGCAGCAGCGCGAGCGTGAGGGCGAAGGCCAGCGAGTGGGTGAAGCCGCGGTGGCCGAGGGGAGATCGTACGGGATGTTGTAGCGGAAGGCGAGGACGTCGACGTCGGGGATCGCGCTCGCGAGGGCGGCGAGGATGATCAGCGATCGCGGCAGTCGCCGGAACCACGGCGCGACGCCGAATGGAACGGCGGGGTGGGTGAAGATGGTGGGCATACGGTCCGCGCTCCTCATGGTAGTTTCCCGCGGACACTCATGGCGACCCGAAAATCGAAAGAACAAGGTTCACTGACCCCGCCGCCGCCGACGATTGCGGACGTCGAGACGCAGCCGGTCTCGCTCTTCGCGCGGAAGGCGTACCTCGACTACTCGATGTACGTCATCCTCGACCGCGCGCTGCCGCATGTGGCGGACGGCCTCAAGCCGGTACAGCGGCGGATCATCTACGCGATGTCGGAGCTGGGGCTCTCGGCGGCGGCGAAGTTCAAGAAGTCGGCGCGGACGGTCGGCGACGTGATCGGCAAATTCCATCCGCACGGCGACTCGGCGTGTTACGAGGCGATGGTCCTGATGGCGCAGCCGTTCTCGATGCGCTATCCGCTCGTCGAGGGGCAGGGGAACTGGGGCTCGCCCGACGATCCGAAGTCGTTTGCGGCGATGCGGTACACCGAGGCGAAGCTGACCAGGTTCGCGTCGACGCTGCTGTCGGAACTGGAGCAGGGGACGACGGAGTGGGGGCAGAACTTCGACGGCACGCTGCGCGAGCCGAAGCTGCTCCCGTCGCGCCTGCCGCACGTGCTGCTCAACGGCGCGTCGGGCATCGCGGTCGGCATGGCGACCGACATCCCGTCGCACAACGTCCGCGAGATCGTCGGCGCGTGCATCGAGCTGCTCGACAACCCCGACGCCACGATCGCGCAGCTCACGAAGCACGTCAAAGGTCCCGACTTCCCGACGGAAGCGGAGATCGTCACGCCGCCGGCGGAGATCCGCGAGATCTACAAGACCGGCGGCGGGTCGGTGCGGCAGCGGGCGAAGTGGGAGCGCGAAGACGTCGATCTCGTCATCACGGCGCTGCCGTTCCAGGTCTCCGGCGCGAAGGTGCAGCAGCAGATCGCGGCGCAGATGCAGGCGAAGAAGCTGCCGATGGTGGAGGACGTGCGCGACGAGTCGGATCACGAGAACCCGACGCGCATCGTCATCGTCCCGCGCTCGAACCGCGTCGACGCCGGCGAGCTGATGGCGCACCTCTTCGCGACCACGGACCTCGAGCGCAGCTACCGCGTGAACATGAACATGATCGGCCTCGACGGCCGGCCGCGTTTGTACAATCTCCGGGACCTGCTCGCGGAGTGGCTGGAGTTCCGGATCGAGACGGTGCGGCGGCGGCTGCAGCACCGCTACGACCAGGTCAACTCGCGGCTGCACATCCTCGACGGCTATCTCGTCGCGTACCTCAACGTCGACGAGGTGATCAAGATCATCCGCCGCGAGGACGAGCCGAAGCCGGTGCTGATGAAGCGCTTCAAGCTGTCGGACCTCCAGGCGGAGTCGATCCTGGAGCTGAAGCTGCGCTTCCTCAACAGGCTCGAGGAGATGCAGATCCGCGGCGAGCAGAAGAAGCTGCAGGACGAGCGCGCCGCGCTCGAGAAGACGCTCGGCTCGAAGAAGCTGCTGCGCAAGCAGGTGCGCGACGAGTTGGAGCGGGACGTCGAGGAGTTCGGCGACAAGCGCAGATCGCCGATCGTGGAGCGCGAGGCGGCGAGGGCGATCGAGGCGTCGGCGCTGATTCCGTCCGAGCCGGTGACGGTGATCCTGTCGGAGCGCGGCTGGGTTCGCGCCGGCAAGGGGCACGATCTCGATCCGACGTCGCTCCAATACAAGGCGGGCGACGCGTTCCTGCACGCGGCGAAGGGGCGCAGCAATCAGCTCGCGGTCTTCCTCGACTCGACCGGCCGCAGTTACGCGCTGCCGGCGCATGAGCTCCCGAGCGCGAAGGGTCACGGCGAGCCGCTGACGTCGTCGCTGACGCCGCCGCCCGGCGCGTCGTGGGTCGGCGTGCTGATGGGCGATCCGGACGAGCTGTACCTGATGTCGACCGACGACGGCTACGGTTTCGTGGTCCGGTTCGAGGAACTGCTGACCGATCGCAAGGCCGGCAAGTCGATCGTGAATGTGAGCGACAACGCGGCGCTGCTGCGGCCGCAGCGCGTCGCCGATTTCGACCACGACCTCCTCGCCGCGGCGACGACGGAAGGCAAGTTGCTGCTCTTCCCGGTGAATGAGCTGCCGCAGCTCGCGCGCGGCAAGGGGGTGCAGACGATCAAGGTGCACCGCACGCCGATCGCGCCGGAGAAGGTGGTCTCGACCGCGGTCGTCCCGCCGGACGGCACGCTGGTCGTGCACGCCGGCAAGCGCTACACGAATCTCAAAGGCGCCGATCTCGAGACCTATATCGGCAAGCGCGCGCAGCGCGGGTTGAAGCTCCCGCGTGGTTTCCAGGGGGTGTCGTTGATCCGGACGTGGAATGACCGCGATCGCGCGCCGGAGACGGTGAATTGAAGCGAGTCCTCGGTCCTCAGTCCTCGGTCCTCAGACTAAGATCCGAGGACTGAGGACCGAGGACCGAGGACTGGGTACGAAATGAACTCTACGAACCGCGCGATCCTGGCCCTAATCATCCTCGCCGTCATCGCCGTCGACCAATGGACGAAGGCGCTGGCGCGGACGCATCTGTCGCCGTTTCCCCGGACGTATGCGGGCGGTGTGGTCTCGCTGCTCCACACGGAGAACGAAGGGGCGTTCCTCTCCCTCGGCTCGACGTTGCCGCCGACGACACGCACGCTGATCTTCACCGGCGCGGTCGCAATCGCGGTCCTCCTCGCCCTCGGCATGCTGATCTTCGACAAGGTGCATGGCTACGACGCGATCGCCGTGGCGCTGATCGCGGCGGGAGGCATCGGCAACCTGATCGACCGCGTCTTCCGCGACGGCCGTGTGACCGATTTTCTCTACCTCGCCGCCGGCCCGCTCCACACCGGCGTGTTCAACGTCGCCGACATGGCGATCACTCTCGCCGTCGTTTGGTTGTTGCTGTCGTCGTTTGCTCCGGCGAAGAAGCATTGATTTCTTCCGGAGTGGCGGACGCCTCGTCCGCCCCTCGCGACCGGCGGACGAGGCGTCCGCCGCTCCCGTCAGAAACCGTCTTCGGCGTCGTGAAGTATCGCTTGAGCCAGAGGGAGAGGCCGTCGAGGCCGGGGAAGAGGACGCGCTCGGTGATGTTGGCCTGGTCGAGTTTGTCGCGGACTTCCCACTTCAGCGCGGCGGGGATGATGATGCGGCGATGGGTCGCCTTGCGCTGCTTGAGCAGCTCTTCGAGCGACATGGTGGCGCTCGACGGGAGCGAGAAGAGGGCGAACTGGTTGACGATCCTCTCGTCGAGCGACGGCGGCTCGAAGAAGAGGACGAAGTCCTTCCGCGACAGCGCGCCGAATTCGGCGAGCGTGTGCGCCACTTCGTTGAGCATCTCGGTGGTGAAGATGTTCGCGTCGTGTTTGTCGAGGATCTCGCGGACGCGCTTCGGGAGCATCTGGTTGGTCTCGTGGTAGTCGACGCACCAGATCGCGCCATCCTCGTCGAAGTGCGCGAAGTTCTCGGTCGCGAAGTGCATCGCGACGTACGGCGAGTAGGTCCAGTCGAGGAGCCGCGTCGGAAGGCCGTGGTGCTTGCCGAGGGAGAGCCAGTTCCAGACCGAGTCGCCGTGCACCGCGCTGCGGAGCGCGTATTTTCGGAAGCTCGTGAGCAGGTGCCGCTCGTGCGATTCGAAGCCGCCCGTCTGCAGACTCGTCTCGAGCCCGTGCGTCACCCGCGGCGCGCCGCGGAAGACGAAGTTCGAGCGGAACCGCGAGATCGTGTGCTGGTAGGAGCTCTCGAAGACTGCTTCTTGCAGCTCGGACCAGGACTGGATGGTTACGTCGGTCATTGGGTTGCGAGGTTACGCGGTTTCGAGGTTTCGGGGTTCGCCTAACCTCGTAACCCCGCAACCTCGGAACCCTCATTTCAAAGTCGTCTCCAGCTCCTCCACAGCGGCATCGAGCTGCGAGTCTTTGCCGGCGTAGCTCTCGCCAATGGGGCGGATGACGAGGCGGTCGACGGGACGCGGGTGCATTTCCATGTCTTTGCCTTCGGCGTCGAGGACGCGGACGCTCGGGAGTCGGAAGCTGGTGCCGTCGAGGAGCGGGAAGTTGGAGGTGTAGATGATCCATCCCGCGGTCGGCTCGCCGACGACTTTCCCGAGCTTCAGCGCCCGATATCCTTCCGTGAAGTCTTCGGCGTCGGAGAGCGAGTGTCGATTGATGACGAGCACGGTCGGACGTTCGAGCGCGCGCTGGCCGAGAATCGAGCGGGCGGGGGAGGGGGGGAAGTCGCGGCCGATCATGGTGAGGTAGCTGCGGCGCGCGAAGACGTCGATGGCGTAGGGGTTCACGAACCCGCCGTGGTTGTTGCGCAGGTCGATGACGACGCCTTCATGCGTCCGATTCTCGGCGTCGAGGTCGAGGAAGAGGCGCTGCAGCGACTCCCAGCTCATGTCGGCCATGTGCACGTAGCCGAGGCGGCCGTTGCTGATGCGGTTGACGTAGTCGCGGTTCGCGGTGACCCAGCCGCG
>DASYSN010000037.1:0-1650 GCA_036003305.1 Thermoanaerobaculia bacterium | reverse complement strand
CGGACGTCGAGCTGTGGCGCGCCGGTCGCGGTCACGTTGATCGCGTCGACGTCGGCGTAGGCGACGGTGTCGCCGACCTCGATCGCATAGAAGTCGTGGTCGCGCGTGTACACCTTCACGTCGCTTCCCTCCGACAACTCGCCGACGATCGGGTAGAAGATGCCCGGCCCCGCGTAGAGCGACGTTCGTTCCGTCGCGACGCCGGCGAGCGCCGGGAGCTTGCGAATCGCCGCGAAGCGCGCCAGGCGCCTCTCGCGCTCGACGGTGCGTTCGAGCGACGAGCGCTCCGTCCAGCCGACGAGGTTGTCGGGATCCTGCACGCGCACCCACGCGCCATGCTCCTCGACCAGCAGGAGCTTCTCGCCGGCCACCGCCGTTGCAACCACGGGCGCCTTCGGATTCGGCTCCGTCCGAAGGCGGATTCGCGGCGCGAGCACCGTCAGCGTCTGCGTCCCCGCCTGCTGCTCCGGCTGCTGCTTCCTCGCCCCGGAGAAAACGAGAAGCCCCAGCAGGACGAAGAAGACGACGCCGAGGATGATGACGACGACGAGACCGCTGACGTTGCGTTTCACTTTTTCATCAGGGCGACCATGATCGCCTTCTGAACGTGCAGCCGGTTCTCGGCTTCATCGAAGATGACCGACTGCGGCGAGTCGATGACCTCGGCGGCGACTTCCTCGCCGCGATGCGCGGGGAGGCAGTGCATGAAGATGGCGCTCGACTTCGCCTGCGCCATCAGCGCGCAGTCGACGATCCAGCCGGCGAAGTCGCGCTTCCGCTGTTCCGCCTCCGCTTCCTGTCCCATCGAAGCCCAGACGTCCGTCTCGACGATGTCGGCGTCCTTCACCGCCTCGGCGATCGAGTGCGTCAGGATCATCTTCGTCCCGGCCGCGTCGGCGTCCGCCTTCGCCTGCGCGATCACGTTCGCGTCGGGCGCGTACGAGGGAGGCGTCGCGACCGCGATGTCCATCCCGACCTTCGGCGCGCAGAACATCAGCGAATGCGCCATGTTGTTGCCGTCGCCGACGTACGCCATCTTGCGACCTTTGAGGTTGTAGTCGAACTTCTCCCATGCCGTGAAGTAGTCGGTCATCGCCTGACACGGATGCGAGAGATCGGTTAGCCCGTTGATCACGGGAACGCTCGCGTACTCCGCGAGGTCGGTGACCGTCTTGTGCGCGAACGTGCGCGCCATGATGCCATCGACGTAACGCGAGAGAACCCTCGCGGTATCGGAGATCGGCTCGCCGCGCCCGAGCTGAATGTCGCGCGTCGAGAGGAAGAGCGCCTGGCCGCCGAGCTGGACCATCCCCGTCTCGAACGAGACGCGCGTCCGCGTCGACGACTTCTCGAAGATCATCGCGAGCGTCTGCCCTTCCAGCGCGTCGCGGAACTTCTTCGGCTTCGCCTTGATCTCTTTCGCCAGCTCGAAGAGCTCCAGCACCTCGGCGGCGGTCCAGTCGTGAATCTCGATGAAATCCTTCAGTCGCATATCGCGCGTCATTCTAGTGCGTCGTTCAGATCCGCCGCGCCCCCGAGAGATTGTGCGCAGTCTTTTCCCCGCCGTCATCCTGAGCCGGCGTAGCGCGGCGAAGGATCTCCAGTTGCGCCGCTCGAGCCACGTGCCGCGAATTCTGAGATCCTTCGCCG